>DATHOB010000072.1:0-9632 GCA_035485355.1 Opitutales bacterium
TCATTGGTCAATTGCACGGTTTCGCTGATGTTCAATTCGTCCCGGCCCCCCGGGTAAAAATACTGTGGATAGGGCGGTACCTGCGTGGCTTTGACTTGCATGCCCAGATACCACGCGGCGCCCGCGGTGACGAAAACGACCATGGCCGCGCCCAGCAAAGTTGCGCGCACGCCAATTTTCGGGCCGGGGCCGTAATGCCCGGCCCAATAGAGCATGATTCCCCAGGCCATGCCCGGGCCACCCGTGGCCACCAACGCCACGCACAGTGCCTGCGCCCACGGGGCGGCAAATGGAAAATAATGCGGGTAATACTCATCGAAATGCGTCGGCGCAATATGCGCGATGAGTTCGTCATTAACCACGCCGTAGCCCGCCACGAGCGTAAATACGCCCAGCACAATGGGGAGAAAATCACGATGATGGCCTGGCATGCCCAAGCCTTAGCGGTTTGCCTTCATTTTTTCAACCATTCGAGAAAATCAATATCGCGGCGCAAAACTTTCCCGGCCCGGTATTCTTCCGGCAGCAGGTTCTGGGTGGTTAATTCGGAAAAGCGGCGGCAGTGGAGCAAAATTTTTGCGTGATGGCCCGGCGCGCGCACGAGGCGGCCCAGCGCCTGCGCGACTTTTAAAATTCCGGGCGCGAGGTAGGTGCGGCGGAAAGCCTCCGCCGGATCCATGGTCAATTCGTAGTGGGCTTGGCGGGCTTTATTGAGCGCGTTGGGCTCGGACACCGCCGGGCCGACGACCATCGCGCGTTCCACCTCGCCGCCAAGCCGGTCAATGCCTTCCGCAAAGCTGCCGCCGAGGACGAAGAAAATGGCGTGGGCGGTGAGCAAAGCTTCGTCGAGAAACAGCGTCTGCCCGGCCAGATCCGCCCCGCGCGGCTGCATGGCGACGCGCAGGCCGGGATCCACGGCTTCGATATAGGTGCGAATCGTCTCCGCGTAATCGTAAGAGGGAAAAAAGACCGCAATGGGCCGCGCCTGGCCTCCGGCGAAGTCGCAAATGGTTTGCGCGGTTAAGGCAAAATATTGCGCGCGGGCGCGCTGGCGGGTATCCACCCGCGCGTCCACGGCGATGTCGTAAACGCCATCCCGCCACGGGGCATGGGCGGCAATCCAGTGAACCTTATCTTTTTGCAATCCGCACGCGGCCAGGAAAAATTCCGGCGGCCCGAAGGTCGCGGAGGTCAGCACGGCTTGCACGTAGTCGTTGAGCGCCGCGCCGATGGCGGGGGCGGCATCCACACAGGTGAGGCGCAATTCGCCCGCCGCGGGTGCGTGCGGCAGCAATTCCAATGAATGGTCGCGCAGCGTATCCAGCGCATTGACAGTGCTCCACAAAAAATCTGCGGCCCCATCGGGAAAGTCCTCCGGCAGCGGCCCGGCATTGAGTTCATCGGCAATGGCTTCGAGATGGCTTTCGATGGAGTATTGCGTAGTCAGGTCGAGCCGCTCGGAAGGCTGGAGCGTGTGTAGGAAATCCGCAAAACTTTCCGCCGCCTGGGTGAGCGCGGCGCGCGCGCGAAAATCACTCAGCGCATGAGCGGCAAAGGCCGCAATATTCGCGGCGAAAACATGGGAACGGGCCTCGGCGGCGCGGGCGGGCAGGTTGTGGGCCTCGTCAAGCACCAGCAGAGTATCTGAAGGATTAAACCCCGGCAGGTTGGAGAGCACGCTGCTGTGTCCCGGGGAAAAAACATAATTGTAATCACAAATAATAACTTCGGCGCAGGGCAGGGCGGCGCGGGTGATTTCATAAGGGCACACGCCGATTTCCGCGCCCAGGCGCCGCGATTTTTCGACCGGCAAGGAGCCGTCTTCAAACAGTGTCCATGGGTCGAGGCCGGCTTCGCGCCAGCGTTCTTCGAGGTTGGTGCGACATGAGCGGCGCACATCGCAAGTGTGGCGTGGGGAATCGATCGCGTGTTCGCGGCGGCTGCGCAATTGGATGAAGCGCAGTTCCGGCGTTGCGCCGAGGAGCGAGCGCAATTGTTTGGTGACGGGAGCCTGGCCGGTGCCTTTGCCGGTGAGGTAGAGCAGGCGGTGGCAATGGCCATCGCGCAACCGGGCCAAGGCATATTCGAGCAATAGGCCGGTTTTGCCGAATCCGGTGGGAGCCTCGAATAAGAACACTCCGGAATGTCCGGCGGCGGAGGCCAGTTCGGCGCGGGCTTCGGCCTGGCCGGGGCGCAAGTTTGTGAAGGCCAGCCGCGGCGTGAGCGCGGCAATGCGCTGGCGCGAATCCCACCGATACTCCAAATAAGGCCGCAGGGTTTCAAGTTGCACTTCCACCAACACATTCGCCGCTGGAGCGGCCATCGGCACGGTTTGAGTAATGCCGGTGGCAAGATCCACCAAGACCAGCTCGCCCGCGAGCGGGCCCTTCTTCCCCAGCTCACCCAGCTCTGCCATGCGCAGGTAGGTGGCGAGTTGCCGGAAATGCTCGGGATAGGCCTGCGCCAGTTCGTCCTCCGCGCACGGCAGGGATGCGGAAACGGTTTTGATTTCGCGGAGCAACCAGCCGCCATTATGCGGCACCAGTTGGTCGAGGCGGCCTTGCAAGTCGATGCTCCAGCCGCGATGCAACAACCGGGCTTGAATCGGAACTTCGAATTGGGCGCCATTCCTGGCCACTTCTTCCCGTTCACGCAGAGTTTTGTGCCAGGCGGTTCCGGCCGCGGCCCGCCACGCGCCCATGCGCCCGAAGCCGGAGGAGGACGGCACGGGATTGAACGTGGCGAATTCGCCCACGCTCATCTCCACCGTGCGCTGGCCGGTAATGAATTGCATTCAGGTTATGTAGCGATAGCAGAGAGGTAGGACACGGAGAAAATTTTGCTAAGACAATTATTTTGCCAGGCGCGAATTTATTTCACTTCCAGATCGGTGTGGGCGACGAGCCAACGCTCAAAATTTTCGCGCATTTTGGGCAGGCGGGCGGTGTCTCCGGCGACGAGGGCGGCAGCCTCGGCGGCCGGGCGGCTGAGCACGGCGCGGGCTAACTCCTGATCGGCCACGTTCAACGCGGGCAACCATTGTTCGAGCGCCGCATAACCTTCAGCGCGCGCGAGCAAAAACAGCGCTTTCAGGCGTACGGCTTCGGGTGGGGCGCCGGTGTCGAGCGCATCCAGGGCTTTGCAGCATAATTCAAACACAGGCGCACACGTTTCAAAATGCACCGCATTGTGTGCGACGAGTTTGGCCAACCCGGAAGCGGCCTGGAGCGCGGCATAACTCCGGCCCAAGCCCGCGTGTCGGCGCAGCACTTTATATTCCGCCAGAAAATAGACTCGCGAGTGCGTGTTGCCGGAATCGGGAGTTTCGAGGCGCATGGTTGCATGGTCAAAGATATCCGGGCGTTGGGGTGCGCCCGAACGTTTTTTGGCGGAAGTCGCCGTGGCCCCGGCCGGACGCGATTCGCGCGCCAGTGCGGAAATGATGCCGAGGGAGGGCGTGAGCAATATCAGGCGTTGATGGCGCTCGCCCGAGGGAACGCGGTCGAGCACGAGACCTTCAGCTTCCAACAGATTCGGCATGAAGGTATGGCAAATGTTGAGTTACGCGCGTTTCGCGGGCGCGGTGTAGGGCGGGGCGATAGCGCCGCCGGAGATGATGAGTTTCATTCCGTCGCCCACGGACATGTCGAGGCGGATGAGGTCTTTTTCCCGGCAGATGACGAGAAAACCGTTGGTCGGCATCGGCGTGGTGGGGACGAAGACGTTCACATAATCCTCCCCGGTGCGGGCGCGGACTTCGCCCTCGGTGGCTTTGGTCACGAAGCCAATCGTGTACAAGCCTTCGCGGGGAAATTCGATGAGCACCACATTGTCAAAACCTTCCTTTTGCTGGCTATGGAAGGCGTCCATGATTTGTTTCGTGGTGCGGTAAACCTGGTTGAGTATCGGCACGCGCAGAATGAGCAATTCCGCACGGCGCAACATCCACCGGCCAAAGAAGTAATGCGAAGCGTAACCAAGCGCGGTGACGAACATGACCACGATGATTATGGCCACGATGGACAAAATCGCGGTCACGACCGGCGAAGCGGCATGGCCGCTTTTCATCCAACCGAAGAAAAGATTGCTGGAGGGATTGCCGATGTTTTGCAGCAGAAAATTGATGACGAACGCGCATACGCCCAATGGCGCCAGCAGAAACAGGCCGGTGATGAACGCGTTGCGAAACTTGAGCCACTTGCTGAGCTTGGGCCGGGCCGCGCGCGGATGAGAATGGGTGGACATGATGTCCGCAAAAACTAACGACTTCAATGGCGGGAGGCAATGGAAACCCCGCTATTTCTTTGCGCGAGATAATTGGAAATCGGGCAACGCCTGGGCGCGGCGCAAAGCGGCAAGCATCCGGCGTTCGCCCCGGCGCATTTCTTTACGGCCGCGGGGGGTAAGGTCGTCCAGCCCGGCGAGATGCAACCAGCCATGCACGAGGTAGAGTGTCAATTCGAAGGCGAAAGGGTGACGGCGTTTTTTTGCTTCAAGCTCGGCGCGGTCCACCGAGACACAGATTTCTCCGGCGAATTCCCCCGAATCATCGCCTGGAAAGGTGATGACATCTGTCGGTGAAGGGTCGTCGAGAAAATCTCCATGCAGACGTGCGAGCGCGTCGTCCGTCAAAAATGCGAGAGATAATTCTCCGGGTGGAGGATGCGGGCCGGGTTGAACATCCAAAACCGCCAGACACTTTTCCAACGTCGCGCGCGTATACCGCAGGCAGGGGTGACGACGCTCGGCCGACCACACCCGCGTTGGGGAGAGCGGAATTGGCTTACGCGGAGGCGGAGTTGGCGGAACCATTGGCCTCGGCGGACTTGCCGCTTGCAGGCGGCGGGGTGGGGGGCGGCATCGCGACGATGTTCGGATCGCGCGTCATGTTTTTGGCGGACGCATCCTTCTCCTCCGCCTCGGGATAGGAAAGCCGCGAATGCAGCATATTGAGGGTCGTAAAAGTGAAACTCTCCTTGATTTTTTTCAGCTCAAGAATAGTGATGGGGCTGTCGTCAAGTTGGTGGTCTTCGATGCGGTCGTTGATGATGGACTCGATCAATTCCTCGACGGACTGGGGAGTGACTTTGCGCAGGGAGCGCGATGCGGCCTCGACGCAATCGGCCAGCGCGATGATGGCAGATTCCTTGAAATTCGGTTTGGGGCCGTCGTAGCGGTAGGAGGATTCATCCACCCCCGCATCTTCGGGTACGGTGGCAGTTTCATTGGTTGCAGCGCGGACTTCGGCGCGCTTGCGCCCAAAAGGCGATTGGGTGAGCAGGCGCTGTTGCTTCGAGGCCTTGTGGTAGAAAAATTTAATCAAGGTCGTGCCATGGTGTTGCACGATAACATCCTGCACGACGCGCGGAAGCTTGTATTGCTTCGCCAGGCTGATGCCCTCGGTAACGTGACTCTTGATAATGAGTGCGCTCATCGAGGGCGTGACTTCCTCGTGCGGATTAAAGCCGTCACGCTGGTTTTCGGTGAAGTACTCCGGTTTCACCGTTTTTCCAATGTCATGATAAAGCGAACAGGCGCGGCACAACAGCGGGTTGGCCCCGGCTTCGGCCGCAGCGCGCTCGGCGAGGTTGGCGACCATGAGGCTATGGTGGTAGCTGCCCGGCGCGGTCATTTGCAGGCGGCGCAGGAGCGGGTGGTTGAAGTCCGTCAGCTCCAGCAAGGTAATGTCGGTGGTGATTTTGAATAAATTCTCGAAGACCGGCAGTAAGCCGATGGCGGCGACAGCGGTCATCAAGCCAATGAAGGCGGCGACGAACATCTGGCGGCCAACGTCGGCGCTGGTCAGCGCGGACGGATTGAGCACACGGAGATAAGCCGCGCACAACGCCGCAGCGAGACCGCCCAATAACCCCGCATTCACCAATTTGCCGCGCAAGCGCACATCCCGGCTGAAATACACCACAACCAGCGAGGCCAGAAAATTGAGCAGGAAGACTTCGAGCGTATCGCCGGTCATCATAGCAAAGAGCATGCTGACGAGCAGCGCAATGAGCACGGCGGGCGCGGCGCCAATCATCACCGTGGCGAGCATCGGGGCCAGCATGGTCGGCGCAATCCAGGGGAGGACCGCCAGATAATCGGTGTGATCCGCAAAGATGCCGGTTGAGCCGATGCCAATGACCAGTCGGATGATCACGAGATTGACGAGCAGCAGCGTGCATCCCAGCGCGATGGCTTTGGGCGTGCGCTCGAATTGGCCGAGGCCGCACTTGATGAAGATCAACGCGGCCAGCAGGAGCAGCGTGGTGTAGAGGTAGCGCAGCAGCGGCTGGTGCGAAGCTTCCACTCCTGCGCTGGGTTCAGTTCCCAACCAGTCAAAATATTTTTGCCTGAGCTCCTGCTGCACACCGGTGTCGTAGTCGGGCGCATTGGGGTCGGCCACAATCTGATCTTTGCGCACGAAGACGACGACAGGTTTGACTGCGTCCATCGCGGCGGTCTTGGTGCGTTCGGTGCGTTCCTGATCAAAAACGATATTGGGCGTGATGGATTGCTTGAGTAGGTTAAAAATGGCGGTTTTGGCCGATGCAGCCATGTCGAGCGTCGCGAGGTTGATACGGAATTGGCGCAGGGCCTCATCCTGCGCCAGAATGGGTGCAGTGCTGGCGCGCCCGGCGACGTCGAAGGTTAACATGCCGCCTTGCGCGGCGACCGGCTGGAACCCCGGTTTGGAGGGATCGTAAATGCCGCGGGCCAGCAGGCTGTGGATGTTGGTCAGGGCCACTTCAAACGCCTGATTGCGGTCCTTGGCGTCAGCCATGGCGGCGAGGCTGGCGACATCCGCCGGGTCGAGATCCAGGTCGTTTTTGGCGCTGAATTCCCGGGCGAGCTTTTCGCGCGCAACCTTTTGGTCATCGGGCGAAAGTTTGGCGGTGTCCTTGGCGTATTGATCCAATGCGGATTCCAATTCGAGGACGGCTTGCTTCATGTGGTCCTCAGCAGCCAAATCAGGCTGCTTGAATGACGGGCCGACCAGTTCGCTGGCGTTTTGCCGGGCCTGTTGAGTCAGGACGTCACTCTTGTAGTAAAAAGGGGAGGCGGCAGCGATGCGCACGCGCTCGCGCTGGCTGGATACGAGTTGCTGTGTGACGGGCGAAAGACCGGCGAAGCAGATGAACCACACCGCCAACGCCATCAGGATGAACAATACTGCGCCAAATATCAGACGGAAGTTGAGCCAATGCACGGACAACGCCACAGTTTCGCCGCGCCGGCGGCGGCGCTGCTCCTCAATCTGCTCTTTCTTCGTTTTGGGCTTGGCGAACCAGGCCATATTGGGAACCGCGCGGGCGGCGCGATATTGTGGTTAGACACAGCTTAGGCCATGCCGTTCATGAGGCCAAAGCTGGGACAACGAAACAATTTAGCAGAATCCGGCAAATGCACCAGATAATAATGAGGATGTTATGAAGCAATATATTGATTGTAAGCAACTTAGATACATAAACAAGTGAGCTTGGACAGGCGCATTTCAGTTGGAAAATAGTTGGTGCGCGAAACGCATTTGCTGGAATTTGCCCTGCAGTTTTTTCTCCAAACGGCCATTGCTGCGCAGCCAGAATTGGCAGGGATAGGCCTCGCGTCCCAGCCATTTGTAATCGACGACGACGGGCTGCATAATCCCCTCAGTTCTACGCACTAGAATGTTATCGCTGTTGACCCCGGTGAAATACAATTTGTGGTCTAAAAGAAAATGTTCGATTTCCGCCAGGGTGTTCCAGAAATCTCCATTTTCGATTATTCCGGAGCGGGTCAGCGGCTGGGCGGGAGTGCCGTCATCATTGAGCACCAGATCGGAAAGTGAAATGTTCAGTCCTTGGTGATGGCCAGCCCAGTGGATGGGGTTGAAACAGCGCTGCAAATGCGCCGGGAGGATTTCCGCCAATAGCTGGTAATGCTCAAATTCATGCCGGTTGAAATCGGCAATGCCATACTTTTTCCGTACGTAAGGTTGCAGGGGCAACTGCGCCATGCCTCGGAATTGCTTTTTGACCAAGACCTCCTTGAGGATTTTGATCGCGAAGGGGTCGCACCGGAACACTTTGCGGAATTGACCCTCACCGATTTTTTCAACCGGTGTGATCCACGCCTTGAACATCATTCCCATGTCGGCCGCTAGCAACATGAGATAAATTTAGCACAGAATGAATCGTGGGCCGCCGTTAATTACTGATGTTTAAACACCAACACTAAAATGGACTGGAAAAAAACTGCAGGGCGAATCAATCCCCGCGGCCGGACTCGGCGTGGAAGGTGTCGTAGGCTTTGATGATGGCGCTGACCAGGGGGTGGCGCACGACGTCTACCACGTCGAAGTAAAACAGCTTGATGCCTTCGATGCCTTGGAGCACCTGAATGGCCTGCTTGAGGCCGGAGGATTTCGAGCGAGGGAGGTCCACCTGCGTGATATCGCCGGTGATGATCATGCGCGAGCCGTCGCCCAGGCGAGTGAGGAACATGACCATCTGCTCGGGCGTGGTGTTTTGCGCCTCGTCGAGGAGGATGTAGGATTTCGCCAGCGTGCGCCCGCGCATATAGGCCAGCGGCGCGATTTCGATGACGCCTTTTTCAATCAATCGTTCGCTCTCGTCCTTGCCGAGCATTTCATACATTGCGTCGTGCAGTGGGCGCAGGTAGGGCTGGATTTTCTCTTCCAAGTCACCGGGCAAAAACCCCAGTGCTTCGCCAGCCTCGACCGCCGGGCGGGTGAGGATGATTTTCTCCACCTGATTTTCGGTGAGCGCGAGCAGCGCCGAGGCCATGGCCAGATACGTCTTGCCCGTGCCGGCGGGGCCGATGCCGAACACGATTTCCGCCTTGCGCAGAAATTGCAGGTAGCGTTTTTGATTGAGCGTTTTGGGGACGATGGTCGTGCGCTTGAACCGCAACACGATCGGATTTTCAAACAATTCGCGGAGCTGGGCCGTCTCCCCGCGCTTGACCGCGCCGAGCATGTTGTCGAAATCCACCTGCGAAAAATTGATGCCCTGGCCGCGGGCGGCATTGAGAAATTCGAAGAGCTGCGCGACATGGTCCTGCTCCGCCACCGGGCCTTCGACGGAAAGCCAATCCTCGCGGGAGACGATTTTAACGTCAAACGCGTGCTCAATCTTGGCGAGGTTTTCCTCTTTGCCGCAATAGAGCTGGCTCAGGTGGCGGGGCGTGGGGAATTTGATGATGCGCGGTTCCATGCGGGAAATTAAGAATTATGAATTTAGGTTGAGTGGAGCGAATTTGAATTGTAGGGGGGCAGTCTTGCTGCGCCCGTTTGGGTTGATTTTGTATGTTTTGTTAATTCTGTCTAAAAAATCTCAGGCAGATTGCTTGAGTCGCTCCCAGAGCGAATCCAGCGCAATCGGAAGCACCTTTGTGTCGGCGATGACCGGCATGAAGTTCACATCCCCGCTCCAGCGCGGGACGATGTGCGCGTGCAGGTGGCGGGGAATGCCCGCGCCAGCGACCCGGCCGAAATTGAAGCCGATATTGAATCCCTCCGGCGAGATGGCCTTGGTGAGGATGTCCTGCGCCTTGACGATGGTGTCCATCAAGTCGGCGCGTTCGGCGGTGGTCAGGCTGTCGAGCGTGGGCGTTTCGCGGTAGGGGATGGCGAG
>DATHOB010000073.1:0-8582 GCA_035485355.1 Opitutales bacterium
AGCCGCCCATCGCGCTCAATCCATAGCCGCGTCACTTCGATTCGCGTCATTTTTTTGGCCACGAACCGGGGAATCTCCTCCGTTTCTCCTCGCGCCGCGGCCGCACAATGATTCACCCATGGGCAAACCGTGCAAAGCGGATTGCGGCGGGTGCAGACGGTCGCGCCGAGTTCCATCATCGCCTGATTGTGATCGCCGGGATGTGCGCTATCGAGCAAAGCATCCGCCGTGGGGGTGAAAAACTTCACCGCTTCCGAACCGTCCTTAAATTGCCGCCCTTCTCCCAATAACCGCGCCAGCACGCGCACGACATTGCCATCCACCACCGCCGCAGGCGCATTAAACGCGATACTCGATATCGCGGCCGCGGTGTAGGGCCCGACGCCCGGCAACTCCAGCCAAGCCTCGCGCGTACGGGGCGGCTTGGGCAGTTTGACCAGCTCGCGCGCGAGTGCGTGCAGTAACCGCGCCCGCCGGTAATAGCCGAGGCCTTCCCACATTTTCAACACCTCCGCCTCATGCGCTGCGGCCAATGCAGTGAAATCGGAAAATTTGTTCAACCATCGGTCAAGATACGGTAGCACGGTTTCCACCTGGGTTTGTTGCAGCATGAATTCCGAGACGACCGTTTTATACAGGCTCGGCTCTTCCCGCCACGGCAGGCGACGGCAGTGGGCATGATACCAGGCCCGCAGGGCCGTGCGCAGCTTGGGCGCAGGAGCGGGCAGCTTGCGTTGCGGGGTTGTGTTTGGCGGCGTTTTGCGCATTACTTGCCCAATGTTTACACGGCAAAAGCCCGCCGACGGCGACGACAAAAAAACGCGCCGCACGTCCTACACCATCACGCTCACCGCGGAGCAGATGGACAAACTTAAAGCCTGGTGCGACCACCGCATGTGGTCATTCTTTGCCGTGGAACATGCGCGTTTTGCCTTCGCGGGGGACAACGTCAACGTCGTCTGCTACAATTCCGGCAAGTGTGTCATTGCGGGAAAGAAAACCGAGGACTTTGTCACCTATGTTTTGGAAAACGAGATTACCGGCGACCCGCGCCTCGGATACGACGAAGTGCACCACCCGGACTGGTTTGAGCCGCACGCCGGTCTCGACGAAAGCGGCAAGGGCGATTTATTCGGCCCGCTCGTTTCCGCCTGTGTTTCCGTGGGCCATGACGAAGCGGCGCGCGCATGGATGGAAGCAGGCGTCAAAGACAGCAAGGCGATTTCTTCCGACTCGGTGGTGCTGCGCCTCGACAAATTGATTCGGGCGACCCGCGGTGTTTCCGTGCAAACCGTCGTGCCGGGCATGCGCAAATACAACGAGCTCTATTTGAAATTTGGCTCCAATCTTAACAAACTGCTTGCGTGGTATCACGCCCGCGGGCTGGAAGCCGCGTTGAAACAACAGCCCGTGCCCTGGGCCTTGCTTGACCAATTCACCAAGCAGCCCCTCGTGCAGCGCAGTCTGCGTGATGTGCCAAAACCATTTGAGCTGCGCATGCGCACCAAGGCCGAATCGGACCCCGTGGTCGCTGCGGCCTCCATCGTCGCCCGCGCGGAATTCGTTCGCCAGATGCAGACCCTCTCTGAAATGGCGGGTGAGGAATTGCGCAAGGGGGCCAGCGCTGAGGTCAAAGCCCAAGCCAAGCGGTTGATTCAAAAATTCGGCCCGGATGCCTTGGGCGATTTTGCCAAGCTGCATTTCCGCACGGCATACGAAGCGCTCGGCCTGCCGGTGCCGGAGAAAAAAGCATGGATAAAATACGGCTCGAAAAAAACTCCTGTCAATGACGAGTGACCATAACATCCGGCTGGTCGTCTTTGTTCGCACTCTCATCGTCTTCGCGGCGGCAAGTGCATTTGCCGGTTGTGCAACCTCACCCTCCGACATTTCGAAATGGTATTCGCTGGGCGGTTACGATGCTGTCGCCCATATCGAGCCCTCGCTTTATGCGGACGACCCCGCCCTGCGCCAAGCCGCGGTAGACGCGCTGCTGAAAATGCAGGGAGATCCCGCGGCGCTTACCGCACTTATGGGAGCAATGGTTTCCATCAATCCGGAAATTCGCGGCAGCATTGGTGCGACTTTGTTGCTCAACCCTGACGAAAACCTCGATTTTTATTCCATCAATCTCGCGGCCGACCCCGACCCCAGCGTACGGCGGCAAATTGCGCAAGGGCTCGTTGCCGCGGGCCGCGCTGGGTCGATGATTAACACCCAACGCGCGGCGGTTTATCTCTGGGGCCTTACCCAGGACCCTGACGCCGATGTGCGGGCCACAGCAGTCGAAGGGGTGACTTCACTTGGGTTGAATGACCCGATTGATTTCGCACTCACTGCCTTGCACCATGATCCAGAGCCCCGCGTGCGGGTCGCCGCTGTACGCGGGCTGGGAGTGCTGGCTCAAGCCTATCTTTCCGGCACCAAGAATCCATCCACACCCG
Organism: Opitutales bacterium; assembly: GCA_035485355.1. Taxonomy (GTDB): domain Bacteria; phylum Verrucomicrobiota; class Verrucomicrobiia; order Opitutales; family JABDGR01; genus JABDGR01. The sequence goes on from DATHOB010000073.1 coordinate 2,445, forward strand.
TTGCCAGCCCGGCAACTATACTGACGCAGGCGCGCAATGAGGAAATTGTCGCCGCCCTTTGCCAAACTGCGCGGCAGGACACTGGCCGGTACCTCGACATACAGGTGGATGAATTTTTGCTTTGGACTTGGCGTGTCAACCAAACCCGCTGGGTCGCATCCGCCGCGGCGGATGCGCTCACCATTCCCAATTCCACTTCCCGCGCAGATGTCGCTGCGGCCATCGCCGCGGCGCATGCCCGCCCGCCGCCGGAGCCCCTGCCAGCGCCGCCCGCTCCCGCCCAAATCGCGCGGCCCCATCTGGCATCGCCCGCCCGCCATCCCCAATAAGCCGTGAGCCTTTTGCGCTATGACCGTCGCGCAGTGCAAGGACACTCCGGCTTGGTCGGCGTGGACGAGGCCGGGCGTGGCGCACTGGCCGGGCCGGTCGTGGCAGCAGCGGTGTGGGTTGAGGCCACATTTTATGGTGACGCCCGTTCATGCCGACAAGCCCGAGGCATCAATGACTCGAAGCAACTATCACCCGATGACCGGGAGGAATGTTTTGCCGTCATTGAAAAATGGCGCGCGGAGGGACTGGCCCGGGTCACCGTGGCATCGGCCGATGTCACGGAAATCGCCGTGCACAATATTCTCGGCGCCACCCGCATCGCGATGGATCGCTGCTTGCGCGTTTTTCACGAAAACAACGGCGGCCTGACCACGGTGGATGATGGCGAAATGCCACTCTTTGCTGCAATGGAAGAGTCCCCCACCCCGCCCGCGTTCCCGCGCGTGCTTATCGATGGACGCAAATTGAAACCCTTTTTCTGGCGGCACGATGGCGTGGTTGACGGCGATGCGAAATGCTTCGCCATCGCCGCCGCCTCAATTGTCGCCAAAGTCACCCGTGACCGAATGATGCAGGCGCTCGACCATGAATGTCCGGGCTACTGTATCGCCAAACACAAAGGCTATGGCACGCCGGAACATTGGGACGCCCTCCGCCGGCTCGGCCCCACTGCCCACCATCGCGCGCTTTTCCTACGCAACCTGAACGTTGAAAACTCACCCACCGAAGAGCAGAAAGAGTGGGAGTTTTAAGAACTGATCGTGTCAATCCATAGCCAGTCGATTTATGCCCCCGCCGCTCCATCCCGATCATTGATGCCAATGTAGGGGCGCAGCGGCTTGCCGATGTAAATCTGCCGCGGGCGGTGGATGCGGCCTTTGGAAAATTCCGCCACTTCGCGCCAGTGCGCAATCCAGCCCGGCATGCGGCCAATCGAGAACATCACCGTGAACATGTCCAGCGGTAGGCCGATGGCTTGCAGGATGATGCCCGAATAAAAATCCACATTCGGGTATAGTTTGCGTTCAATAAAATACGGATCGTGCAACGCCTTGTCCTCGAGGTGGAGGGCGATGTCGAGCAACGGGTCGCTCTTGCCCAGGGCCTTGAGCACGCGCTCGCAGGCGACTTTCAAAATTTTCGCGCGCGGGTCGTAATTCTTGTACACACGGTGGCCAAAGCCCATCAGCCGCGCGCTTTTGCCCGTCTTCGCGGCAGCGACAAATTTGCTGCCATCGTCCCCGTTGCGGTGGATATCCTGCAACATATTGATTACCGCCATGTTCGCGCCGCCGTGCAACGGCCCCCACAGTGCGCACACGCCCGCCGAGACCGAGGCAAAGAGGTTCGCGCCACCACTGGCAACCATGCGCACTGTCGAGGTCGAACAATTTTGCTCGTGGTCGGCATGCAGCAGGAAAATCAGGTCGAGCGCCTTGCTAATGTCGTCATGCGCGTAAAAATCATCATATGGCTCCGAAAACATCATGTGCAGAAAATTTTGGCAGTAGCCGAGGTCTTTGCGCGGATACATCAGCGGCAGGCCTTTCTTCATCCGGTAGGACATCGCGGCAATCGTCCGCACTTTGGAGAGCAACAGCACCGCGGCTTCGTCGAAGTACTTCAGATCCTGCTCGCGGTCATTTGTGGCCAGGTTCGGATAATAGCAGCCCAGCGAATTGAGCAACGCCGACAATATCGCCATCGGGTGCGAATTGCCGGGAAAGCCCTCGAACAAATGCCGCATGGACTCATGGATGCCCGCCTGCCGCAGCACCTTGGCGGAAAAATCGCGCGCTTGTGCCGGCGTGGGCAGCTCGCCGTAAATGATGAGGTACGCGCTTTCCAAAAAATTCGATTTATCCGCCAACTCTTCAATGGCGTAGCCGCGGTAGCGCAGAATGCCCTTTTCGCCGTCGATGAATGTTATCTGGCTTTCGCACGAGCCGGTGTTGCCGTAGCCGTCATCAAACGTGATATAGCCGGTCTTTTGGCGCAGCGTGCGAATGTCGATGCCCTTCTCATTCTCCGTGCCGGTGACGACGGGGAAATCGAAATTCTCTTTGCCGAGGCGGATGGTGGCGGTTTCGTCCATGACTTGGGGGTAAATAAAGAATGTAGGGAGCAAATGCGCGCGGGTCAATCCCACAGCGGCAACACCGGCACTTTTAACGGGCAAGCTGGGCCGGTTTGCGGGCGGCGTAGTCGAGAAAGTTGCGGTAAAGTTGCAGTCCTTTGGCTTGGCTTTTTTCCGGGTGGAACTGGGTGGCAAAGCAGTTTCCACGCCTTATCGCACTGGTAAAGGCGTAGCCATACTCCGTTTCCCCCCAGACGAGTGCCCGGTCGGGCGTTTCAGCGTGGTAGCTGTGGACAAAATAGAATTGATCATTAGCGGGACTAATGCCCGATAACGCGAGGTCTGAATTCACATCGGCCCCACCCTTTGCTCCACCCCAGCGGACATTATTCCAGCCCATGTGCGGGATTTTGTACGGTGCGGTGAGGCGGAAGCGGACAACCTGCCCCGGGAAAACGCCCAAGCCTTTTGTGTCGCCCTCTTCGGAGTGTTCAAACAACGCCTGCAAACCCAGACACACGCCAAAAAATGGCCGGTCCGCGGCAATCCATTCGTGAATGGTTTCGTCCAGCCCGGTGTTTTTCAGCAACCGCATGCAATCCATGATCGCCCCCTGACCGGGGAAAACGAGTGCGTCGGCCGTCTTCGCCTCGGCGGGGGTGGTGACGAGGCGCGGCTTGCCGCCCACGCGATCAAACGCGCGCAGCACACTGCGCAAGTTGCCCATGCCGTAATCAATCACGGCCAGGTCAAGCGCGGGCGGAGGGCTAGCAGACGTGTCACTCATGATGTTTCCCAAAGAAACATCTTCTCTCATTGTTGTCCGCTGGTCAATGCCGCGGTGAGCCTGACAATGTAGAAAATCAACCGACCACCGACCTTGGCCACCTAAGTCAACAACCCCTTGGTGCTGGGCAACGCGCCCGCCGAACGCGGGTCAATTTGCGTGGCGGCGTCGAGCGCCTTTGCAAACGCCTTGAAAATGCATTCAGCAATGTGGTGCGGCTCCTCGCCGTATTCGAGTTCGATGTGCAGGTTCGCGCCCGCCGAGTTGGCGAAACCCTGGAAAAACTCCTTCACCAACCCGAGATTGAAGTCGCGGATCATCAGATTTTCCGCGGCAACTTTATACACCAGCACTGGCCGGTTACTCAAATCCATGGCTACACGCGCAAGACACTCGTCCATCGGCGCGATGAAAAAGCCATAACGGCGCAGCCCGCGCTTGTCGCCAATGGCCTCCTTGATCGCCATGCCGAGCACAATGCCGACATCCTCGACGGTGTGGTGGTAATCCACCGCCAAGTCGCCCTGCGCCTTTATTTCGAGGTCGAACAACCCGTGCCGCGCGACCAAATCGAGCATGTGGTCGAGGAACGGAATGCCCGTGTCCACGGCGGATTGGCCGGAACCATCCAAGGCGAGCTTGAGGGAGATTTTGGTCTCCTTCGTGTCGCGTTTTATCGCGGCGGTGCGGTGATTAGCCATGAGTCGAGGGCGGCGGTGAGGACCGCCATTTCTTGATTCGTTCCGATAGTGACGCGCAAGGCCGCGTTCGTCAACGGGTGTTTGCCAAAATAGCGGACGAGGATTTTTTGGTTTTTAAGGTAATTAAACAGGTTTTCCGCGACCGCCGGGCCCGTCTCGCCCCGGGCCGTGGCCGGTTCGACGAGCACAAAATTCGCCTGCGAAGCATGCGCAAACCAGCCCAAGGCGCGCACCTTTTTCAAAAATGCCTCGCGGGTTTTCACCACCCGCGCGATGGTGCGGTCGTAGTAACTTTGGTTTTCAATAGCCGCCAGCGCCGCCGCCTGCGCGAGGCGGTCGAGATTATAGCTATCGCGCGCGCGGTCGAGTAATTCAATGATCTCCGGTTGCGCCAATGCATAACCCACCCGCGCGCCCGCCAGGCTGTACGCCTTCGAAAAAGTTCGTGTTACCACTAACCGGGGAAATTTCCGCACCAACTCCTCCGCGTTCTCTTTTGCAAACGGCGCATAGGCCTCATCCACGACCAGAATACCGGGGAACTTCTTGGCAATTTTCGCAATCTCTGCAGTGGCAAAGCCCACTCCGCTCGGCGCATTCGGTGAAGTGAGGAAAAAAATATTCGCCCCGCAATTGACAATACCCGCGACATTCAGTGCAAAATTCTTGTCGAATGGCACTTCAATCAATCGGGCATCCTGCAATTGCGCCAGCACCGGGTAGAGCGAATAACTCGGCGTCATCATCCCGGCCGCGCGGCCGCGCCCAGCAAAAACCCGCATCAGCAAATTCAAAATGTCGTCGGAACCGTTACCGGCCAGAATCCACTCCGCGGAAACATGGTGATATTTCGCCAAGGCTTCGCGCAATCCTTTACTGGTGGGATTAGGATACAACCGCAGGCGCGCGCCGTCCTTCCCCATTTCTTTTTTCAACGCCGCCACCACCTTGGGGCTCGGCGGATAGGGATTTTCATTCGTGTTCAATTTCACCCAGTCGGTTCCCGACGGCTGCTCACCCGGGGTGTAGGCGTGCATCGCCCACACATGGGAATTTGCCAATTTGTTTAATGCCGACGGCATGGGGTTTAGCTTTTAGCCAATCGCGTCCGCAAACTTTCGCCATGCGCGGGCAGGCTCTCCAACGCACTGAACGCGGCCACCACCGGCGCGGCGCGGCGCAGGCTGCGGGCATCGTATTGCACCACACTCGAACGGCGCAGGAAATCCGCCACACGCAGGCCGCTGAAAAAACGTCCGGTGCGGCCCGTCGGCAGCGTGTGGCTTGGTCCGGCGGTGAAATCGCCCAAAACAGTCGGCGTTTCCCCGCCGAGCAATATCGCCCCCGCAGTGGTGATTTGCTTCGTTAGCGCGCCAAAAGCGGATGCGCGTACTTGCAATTCCAAATGCTCCGGCGCGACATAATTCGCAATCGCCGCCGCCTCGTCCAGATTTCCGGCATGTACTGCCAAGAACCCGTGCTTGAGTACATCCGCCAGCCGGTTGCCTTGGGAAAATTTCGCCGCATGGCGTTTCACTTCGATCAAAATTTCCGTCAATCGCACCCGGCTCGTGGAAATAAGGTACAGGCGCTCCTTGCCGGTGCCATGCTCGGCCTGCGCGAGCAAATCCAGCGCCGCCCAATGCGCATTCGCCGAAGCGTCGCACAGCACCATGATCTCACTCGGCCCCGGCAGCAAGTCCACGCCCACGGTGCCAAACAATTGCCGTTTAGCCTCAATCGTGTAGGCATTGCCCGGGCCAAATAATTTGTCCACGGCGGGAATCATCTTCGTCCCGTACGCCAGCGCACCCATCGCCTGGATGCCGCCCATGCGGTAAACTTCCTCCACTCCGCACAACGCCAACGCCGCGAGCAGCCCTGGGTGCGTGCCGCCGGATTTGTCCGGGGGCGTGCAAACGGCGATTTCCCTCACCCCCGCCATTTGCGCGAGCACGGTCGTCATGATCACCGTGGAAACCAACGGCACTTGCCCGCCGGGCACATTGATGCCCACGCGCCGCAGCGGGTAAAAATTTTCCCCGGTCACCGCCCCATGCGGGTTGCGCGCGCGCCAATCGCGCGGCAATGTTTTTTTGTGAAAAGCGCGCACACAACGAATCGCCTCGGCAAATGCGTCCTTTTGCGCACCCGATATCTTGCCAGCGGCGGCGGCAATATCCCTTGCCGGCACCCGCAGCCCCGCCGGTGGAATATCCACGCCGTCAAATTTTTTCGTGGAT
>DATHOB010000074.1:0-4311 GCA_035485355.1 Opitutales bacterium
AAAGTGGGTTATCTCGACCGTTCCGCCTCCAAACTTACCCCCATTCTATAAGCGGCCCAGCCTTGACACCCCCGCCCGGCTAAGGTGTTATGTCTCCTTTTCACGGGGGCCAAACCCCCATCCAACACATCTTTTTATGCAACCGACCTATCGCCCGTCCAAACTGGCCCGCGCGCGCCGCTGTGGCTTTCGCGCCCGCAATAAGACTCGGGGAGGCCGCAAAGTCCTCGCCAGCCGCCGCCGTCATGGCCGCAAACGCTTGGGCCAATAACGCCAGTCTGCGCCGTTTTTCGCCCGTCATGCCTGCCGCGCCCGCCACCGCCGTTGGGGACGCCGGACAAAGTCCGCGCCCGCGCGAGCGCTTATCCGCCGCCCAGCGCCTGCGCCATGCCGCGGATTTCGATGAAATCCGCCGGATGGGCCGCAAAGCCGAGGCCGGGCCATTCACCCTCCGCCTGCGCCCGCGCACCGAAGGGCCGCGCCGCCTCGGCGTCATCGCCTCGCGCAAAGCGGGGCCAGCCGTGATGCGCAACCGGGCCAAGCGCGTGCTACGCGAACTTTTTCGCCGCAATCCAGACATCCTCCCGCCGTCCTGCGATGTCGTCATTGTCATTCGTGCGAACTTCCCGGATTTCTCCTTTGCCGAGATCCGCGAACGGTATTTTCAGGCGATCCGCCAAACCGGGAAAACGAAGTAAGCGCAATGTCTTCCTCTCTCCAGCCCCCATCCATTGCGGCCCGTTTTGCGGCGGGCTTGGTGCGGGGCTATCAGCTTTTTCTTTCGCCGCTGCAGCGTTTGCTGGGGGCCAATGCCGGTTGCCGGTTTGCGCCGGGGTGTTCGGAATACGCGAAACAAGCCCTGCTCACGCATGGCCTGATTCGCGGTAGTTGGCTGGCGGTTCGCCGCCTCGGGCGTTGTCATCCTTTTCACCCAGGCGGTTTGGATCCCGTGCCGCCGGGCCGTTTTGTACCGGGGCGCATGTGGCGCCCGCACGTCGAAAGCTAATTCACTTTTATTATCCGGTTCATGGACAAAAAATATACCATCTTTGGCATCATCTGCCTCGTCGCCGCGGTTCTCCTCGGCGTGCAGTCCATCCGCGACCAGCAAAAAGTCGATCAATACAAAGCTGATCACCCGGAGTTGTATGCGGCTGCGCCCGCCGCTCCGGCGGTGACGAGCGGCAACGAGACCGCCATGGCCCCGACCGCGGGCACTGCTGCTGCCGCGGGAACTGCGGCGGGTACCTCCGCCAATGGCACCGCGTCTTCCCTGACTACGGCTGAACCGGAGCCGACGACCCCCGCCTCCACCATTGTTTTGCACAACGATAATGTCGAAGTCACGTTTACCGAAGACGGTGGCGCAATCAAAACCGTGGCGATGATTCAGAAGTCGGAAAACGGGAAATCCAAGTATCAATATCCGGCCACGAATGGCGGCTCCGACCCGGTGATGTTTAACGACGGCGCTCCGCTGCCCGCGTTGGCGCTAACGCACAATGCCACCGTCGCTCCCGGCGCGCCGACCGGCACTTTTTGGTTGTGGAATGGCAGCTCGGCGGCGCCCGCTTCCGGGAATCCCGTCGCACCTTTGCAACCTTTGCTCAAGCGTTACACGCTTTCTGCCAGTGCGACGACTCCGACGAGCGTTACCTTTAATGGCACCACTTCGAGCGGCCTCGAAATCACCCGCACCTACACGCTTAGCTCCGGCAACGAAGATCCGTACCTCATCCACCACACTACGACTTTTGTCAACCACGGCACCAATCCCGCATCACTGTCCCGTGTCTTCGTCAACACCGGCATGGCTCCACCGCTGCCCCCGGGCGCCAGTTCTATCAGCATGAGTTATTTGGACTTCGGGTATTATGATGGGTCGGCGGTGAATTACGTCACTGTGCAGCAATTCATGCCCACGCCGGCGATGTTTTTTGGCCTGCGCGCGGCCCAGCCGAAGCAAAAAGACGATGTCTATATGCCGCGCCCGGCGGCGGACTTGCAGTGGGTCTCGGCGAAAAATCCGTTTTTTGCGACCGTGCTCATGCCCAAAGATGTCCTCGGCCAGGGCTTTTATGTCCGCGGGGTGGACGTCCCAGTTGACGGTACAAATCAGACCACCATCACCGGCGACCTGGAGTTGAACCTCGGCGTGCTCGCCCCCGGTGAAACAAAAACCCTCGCGCTCAATTATTATGTCGGCCCCAAGGAATACGTCCGGCTCGACAAGTTGGGCGATCACCAGGATTTGATCATGCAGTTCGGGTGGTTCAGCACGTTTACCAAAATCCTGCTGGTGATTCTCATCGGCATCCACAAAGCCATCGCGCCGTTGCTTTCCAGTTGGGCGTGGGGGTGGACGATCATCGTCTTTACTTTGAGCCTTAAGCTCCTTACCTGGCCGCTCACCGCGATCCAGGTTCGCTCCGCCAAACGGATGAGCCAATTCTCCGGCCCGATGAAGGCGTTACGGGAAAAATACAAGGACAACCCGGAGAAGCTGAGCAGTGAAATGATGAAGCTCTACAAGGAGCACAAAATCAACCCCGCCGCCGGCTGCCTGCCGATGTTGATCACCTTCCCCGTGTTCATCGCATTTAATTTCATGATGCGCACTGCCTCGGAGATGCGCTTCCAGCCCTTCCTCTGGATGCACGACCTCTCCGCGCCCGACACCATCGCCCACATCGGCAGCATGCCCGTCAATTTGCTCCCGCTGATCATGACCGGCACGATGATGTTGCAAATGCACCTCACCCCGTCGCCGACGACCGACAACACGCAGCGCAACATCATGAAGTTCATGCCGCTGCTCTTCCTCTTCGGCTTCTACCCCATGCCCTCCGGCATGATTCTGTATTGGACTTGCAACAACCTTTTCACCATCTTCCAACAGTATGTCACCAACCGCCGCCCCGACCCGGTGACCGCGGCGCCCGCGCCCAAGTCCGACCTCCCCAAGGCCAAGTGGCGCTAAAACCCCAATTTTCCCCACCATGTCCGGACATAGCAAATGGGCCACCACCAAGCGGCATAAAGCCGTTATTGACTCCAAACGCGGAAAGATTTTCAGCGCACTGAGCAAGGACATCACGCTCGCGGCCAAGGCCTCCGGCGGCGACCCGGCTTCCAACGCCCGCTTGCGCACCCTCATCGAAAAGGCCAAGGCGGCCAACATGCCCAACGACAATGTGGACCGCGCCATCAAGAAGGGCACGGGCGAAATCCCCGGCGTGATTTACGAGGAAATGACATACGAGGGCTTCGCTCATGGTGGTGTCGGCTTCATCATCCAGGCCACGACTGACAACAAACAACGCGCCGTGGCCGAAGTTCGCGCTGTGCTCACCAAGCACGGTGGCAATCTTGCCACCGCGGGCGCGCTCGCCTTTACCTTCCACCATTGCGGTCAGTTCCTCATCTCCGCGGAAAAAACCACTGAGGAGAAGCTCATGGAAATCGTGCTCGACGCCGGTGCGGAGGACATCAAGTCCCACGGCGACCACTTCGAGGTCATCTGCCCCATTTCCGCGTACGACACTGTTTCCGCCGCGCTCTCCAAGGCGAAAATCACCGCCGACTCGTCGGAAATCGCCTACCTCGCCGTCACCACCGCCCCGGTGAAAGACGCCGACACCGCGAAAAAGGTTTTAAATTTGATTGAGCAACTCGAAGCCATTGACGACGTGAAAAACGTCTTCACCAACGCCGAGATTGACGAGAATATCGCATCGGCGGCGGAGTAAAATCAGTGACTTTAGACGAATAATATAATCCCGAGGCCGAGGCCCACGGCAGCGACGGTGACGGCGATCAACATCCATGTAGGAGGTCCGGCATTCATGGATGGTGAGATTCGGAAAATTTGTTTGTTTTTGCTATCAGCCGCTTACGCCAAAAACGGCACTTCCTGGAATTTGGTGGAGAGCACCACTGAGGGATCCACCTCCAGCCAGCGGTGCAGCACCGTCGCATACACCTGCCGGAAATCAATTTTATAGGTGATGTCGCCTTTGTCGGGAATGTTCAAGTCCGGCGGTGCGCCGATGGCGCCGCTTTGCTTCAGCGCCCCGCTCATCACAAACAGCGGCGCGGCCGTGCCGTGGTCGGTGCCGAGGGCGTCGTTCTCGTGCGGGCGGCGGCCAAATTCCGAAAACGTCATCGTCAACACCTGCTTGTCCAGCCCGTGCGCTTCAAGGTCTTTTTGAAACGCCGCGAGGGAGTTGGACAAATCACCCAATAAATTCTGGTGGTTGGTGAATTGGTTCGCATGCGTGTCATACCCGCCTTGCGAGCAAAAATACACCC
>DATHOB010000075.1:0-14818 GCA_035485355.1 Opitutales bacterium
GACCACGGCGGCTTCCGATTCCCAACTACTTAACGAATCCCTGCGCCAGGCGCTGGCCGAATGCACGCCGGAAGATCGCGAATTATTACAAGCAGTGTATGTGGACGGGCAATCGCTGGGCGAAGTGGCCGCGCAAAATGGCCAGACCTACAAAGCCCTGGAATCCCGCCTCGGCCGCCTGCGCCAAAAAATCCGCCAACAACTTCTAACCCGCTTGCGCCATGAAGAACGAACCTGAACCCAACCGCGACGACGCCCTGCTCGATGCCGTGCTCGGCGGCGATACCTGGCCGGAACTCAACGCCGCCGCGAAAAACGCCGCGCTGGCGGAATTTCATGTGGTGCAGCGCCGCCGTCGCGTGCGCATCTGGCTCGCCCAAGCCGCCGCCATCATGTTGCTCGCCGCTGGGGTGGCTTGGTGGCCCCACGCGACCACCACGGCTCCCGCGCCCAAACCTACGACCTTCGCCACGAATAATATGACGAAGCAAGCAACGGCAATCCCCACCCAAACCGCAACCGCGCTCACAGCCAAGCCTGTTGCCACCGGACCGCACTACATAAGCGAAGCCGAGATGCTCGCATTATTTCCGCAAGGCAGTTGCACAATTGCGGAAGTGAACGGCCAGCAGCAGTTGCTTTTCTTCGATCACAAAGTGGAAGAAGAAGGCGCGCCTTATCATCCGGGTTCGTAATTACGATTCTAGTTGGCGGTGTTTGCGCTTGCGCGCCATGCGTAGCGAGGTGCTTCAGCCCGTGCGGTGATACCCCTACCGTGAACCGCACGCTGAAAAATTTAATAACACTCCTTGACGAATAGAGAACTCTGTGTTATAGAGTTCTCTATCATGAATGAAGAAGCAACCTTCCCGCCGAGCCGGGACGAGGCCCATGCCGCCCTGGCCGAGGTGAACCATGTACTCGCCACGACCCGCCTGGCCATCGCCCAAGGGCCCACCGCCTCCATCCTCATATTATGGGGGGTGATATGGCTGATTGCCGACGTCGCCACCCAATTCGACCTGCAAACGGTGCACTGGCTGTGGCCAATGTTGGACATTGTCGGCATGTTGGCGACATGGTGGCTTACTACTCGACACCGCGTGCATGTCCGCCAGCCGGGGATGTGGCGCCTCGGCGTTTTCTGGGTCGTATTGTTCCTCTATGCCGGGTTGTGGCTGTGCTTGTTGCTCCCGGGCGATTTGCCCTTTAACTCCAATCTCTGGGGGAATGGCGAACTGGCCTTCCGCCACATCACAGCCTTCGCGCACACCGTGCCCATGTTTGCCTATATTGTGATAGGACTTTGGTTCGGGCGGTTTCTCATCTGGCTCGGCGTGCTGGTAACGGTGCTGATCGTCGCCGGACTTTGGCTGGTTCCCGGCTATTATTATCTCTGGCTCGGCTTGACTGGCGGCGGCTCTTTAATTGTTGCCGGTTTGTTCATTAAAAAATTCTGGAAATAGCCGTGTCTGAACTCGACAAAATCATCCATTCCCCGGCGCGGCTCAAAATCATGGCCGCGCTGATGGCCCTCCACGCCTCCGCGCAACTGGATTTTTCCTCGCTCGGTGAAATGCTGGGCCTCACCGACGGCAACCTCGGCGCGCATTTGCAGACGCTGGAGGAGGCCGGCTACGTCAAAATCGAAAAGACCTTTGTGGCCCGCAAGCCGCGCACCTATGTCCGCGCCACCACCCGCGGGCGCGCGCGCTTTGAAGAGCATCTTGAAGCCCTGCGCAAAATTTGTAATTTTTAATCCACCACCATGAACACCAAAACCACACCCACCAAACGCGGCTACCTGCTGCCCCTCACCATTCTTTGCCTGGCCTTTGCCGGTTGGGACGTCTGGCAACAGATGCAGATGAACACCCTGAGCAACGACAACGCGAATTTGGCGAAATCCCTCGCCACCGCTGAAAAGCGCGCCAAAGACGCCGCGGCGGATGCCGCACATTGGCACAAACAATCGACCAGCCTGCTGGATGATATGAACCAGGCGGTCACCGCCGTCAACACTCCCGCCGCAGCGGCCAGCAGCTCGAAACGCAATTTCAAGCCGGAAGAGGCCGCAGCGATGGCGAAAAGCCCGGGCTTGCAAAACATCATCGCCTCACAGCAATCGGCCTTGAATGCGATGACCTTCAAAGACCTGCTGGACAGATTCAATCTCTCCCCCGAGGAACGCGACTACATGCTAAAGCTGCTGCTCGACCGCCAGATGGTGAAAATCAGCAACGGCATGCAGATGATGAGCCCGGCGACCACGCCCGAGGAGCGCGCCGCGCTGGGCCAGAATATTTCCCAGGGCGTCGACGCCGATAATGCGAAGCTCCGCGACTTCCTTAACTCCGATAGCGACTACGCCGCCCTCCAAAGCTACAGCCAACAGGAGAAGGAGCGTACGGAAGTCGGCATGTTCGAATCTTCGCTCACCGGGGATAATTCACTCAGCCCCGACACGGCCGACCAGCTCGCTGGCCTGCTCGCCGATACGCGGAAGAATTTTTCGTTCACCGTAGATTTCGGCAACGAGGCAAATTTTGCGAATCCCGCCGTCCTGAACACGCCGACCATCAACACTTACCTTGATGAGCAGGCGCAATACCAAGCCCAAGTGGCCGAGAAGGCCGCCAGCTTGCTCACGCCCGCACAACTGCAAGCCTTCAAGCAAAACCAAGCCGCCATGCGCCAGATGTCCAAGATGCAATTGAGCAACATCGTGCAATTGTCCGGCGGTGGACAATAGGGATTCGTTTTTCGTCATATCGGGCCGCGCATCCGTGCCTTGACCCGGCGGGCGGAGGAAGCATGATGAAGGCACGGCCATAACCGCTGTCGCAAAACAATCTTGGAGACTACCGCAAATACGACACCGACCAGCATTGCTCCGCCCACCACCGGCGGGGCGGCGAATACGCGCGAAAAAGTCAAACAACACACCGACCAGCTCATCTTGAGCGAGTGGATTGCCCCCGGCAGCCGCGTGCTCGATTTGGGTTGCGGACGGGGGCAGTTGCTCGAACACCTGCAACGCGAAAAGCAGGCCCAGGTGGTCGGCGTGGACAGTGACTTGGAATCCGTGATCGCCTGCGTGGGCCGGGGCGTGACCGCGTATCAGGGAGATATTCTGGACGTGCTGAATTTCTATCCGGCGGATTCGTTCGACTGGGTCGTCTGCTCGCGCACGGTGCAGGAGTTGGACCAACCCTCGCGCGTATTGGAGCGCGCGCTGGCGGTGGGCGGCCGCGTGGCGGTGGGGTTCGTCAATCACGGTTTTTGGCTCAACCGCTGGAATATGTTTTGCCATGGCCGCCGCGTGCGCAACGAGGTTTACCCGGAGGCGTGGTATCAAAGCCGCCCGAGCAATCCAGTGACCGTCGGCGATTTCGAGGAATTTTGCGCGAATGTCGGCGCTCGCGTCACGCGCCGGGCTTTTCTGGCCGGCGATTGGCAGACGCCCTGCCGCCGCTGGCCGCAACTGCTGGCGGGATATGCGTTGTACGAATTTGCGCGGAAGTGAGCTGCCTTGGTGACGAAACCACAAGGTCTGCCTATTTTTACATGAGGTCTTCCGCATGGAAGAGTTTTTCGGCCCGGCGCACATGGAGTATGTGGACACTGGTGCGGTCGAAACGGTAATAAATCCAACACGGCGCAATCCAAACCTGACGGTAATGCGGATGGGGAAATTCGGGAATGGGGCGGCCCATTTTTCGAAAACGCGGCAAGGCACCTACCACCGAGAAAATTTTCCGCACCACGGTCTTCGCCGCCTCCGGTTTGTCCAGCGCGATGACGTCGGCCATCGCCTCCAGTTAGGCGAGGGCGGGCTCGGTCCAAATTAACTCAGCCATCGGGCAAGGCGTTTTTTGGCGGCGCGGTGGGAGAGAACGCGGCCTTCACGAATGGCCCGCTCGCCGAGGGCCAGGCCTTCGAGCACGGAAAGGCGCTGGTGCAGCGCCTCGTAGGTTTCCACATCGAGCAAGTAGGCGGCCGGGCGCCCGCGGTGTGTAATCAATATCGGGTCACGATCCGCTTGCAGGCCGCTGATGATGGCGGTGGCGCGCCGTTTGAGCGAGGTGACAAGGGCGGTCTTCATAAAGTGATACTTTAGTGATACATTTGAGGACGTCAAACCGGAAATGCCTTTCACCCCCGCCACGCCGTTTCCTTTTCCAGCTTTTCGTCGGGAATGCGGTTAAAGGCGATGCGCATGGGCGCGGCGGAGCGGGCCTCGTGCGCCGCCGCCCAATAGAGCGCGCCATTGCCATACCGTTTGTTCAGCGCATCGGCCGCGCGCAGCAACGCCGCGCGCCGCACGGAGGGCGTGGCAAACAGCGAAGGGGTATGGTCGCGTGCGTGTTCCAGCCCCGTCAGCGTGACGCCGACAAAAAACGGGCGCGCGTGCGCTGGCAGTGCGGGCCGCTCCTGCCACAACTTATCCAGCAAGCCGGCGAGTTCCACGGTGTCCTGCGTTGGCTCGAAGCGGGCGGCCGCGCGCCAGTCGTCCACGCCGAGATAATCCACCGCCAGCGCGAGTTCGCCCGCGAAATAATCAAACGCGCGCAGGCGCATCGCCGCTTTTTGCAGGAGACGGTGCAGCACGGCGCGGGCGCGGGACTCCGTGCGCATCACGGGCTCGAGCACATGCGAATGGCCGACGTGGGTCTTGCGCGTGGGCTCTATCGGCAAATCCGCGCCGCGCAACTTCGCCCAATAACGCTCGCCCTCCACCCCGCCCCATACCGCGCGCATCTGGCGGTGGTCTGCCGCCATCAATTGCGCGACGGTGGTGATGTTCGCGCGGTGGAGGCGGTCTTCCAGCCGCGGGCCAATGCCGTAGAGGTCGCGTAACTCCAAGTCGTGCAATGCGCCGGGCAGGTCGGCAGTATCAATTATTATCAACCCGTCGGGCTTTTGCATGTCGCTGGCGGTTTTGGCGAGGAAGAGATTCGGGCCGAGGCCGATGGAGCAACGCAGCGTCGGCCCCGCCTCGCGCCGGATGGCCCGCTTGATCTGCCGGGCCAGCGCGAGCGCGGATTCCCGCTCGCGCCATTTTCCCGTCAACCGGCACGAAAGTTCGTCGATCGAATGCACCGCCTCGACGTGCATTTGCCGTTCGATGATTTCGAGCAACTCCCCGTGCAGCCGCACGTACTCCGACGGACGGGCTTCGACAAACAATATGTCCGGACATAATTTCCGTCCGTCGCGCACCAGCGTGCCCGTTTTCACGCCGCATTTTTTCGCCTCATACGAGGCCGCGATGCAGCATCCCGTCTCCGCCAGCACAGCGACAATGCCCAACGCGCGCCCGCGCAGCTCCGGCCGCAGATGCTGCTCGCAGGAAGCGAAGAACGCGTTGAAGTCGAGAAAGAGGCGATTGAGCGCCACACCAATAGGTGAACATATGTTTATTGTTTTGTCAAACGACGCAGTGCCCGTCCAACTGAAACACCCAGCCTTGTGCTCGCACCAAAATTAGCGTAGAGTGGTTCCTTACCTTTACCATGCATATTCGCGCCTATCTCAAACCTTCCTGTGGCTGGAGCCGCGGCGTTCGCGCCGTCTTCAAAAAATACGGTCTGGAGTATGAGGACCTCGACATCATCAACAACCGCGAAATCTACGCCGAAATGGTGCAGAAATCCGGCCAGCCGCTTTCGCCCTGCGTGCAGATTGACGACGTGATGCTCGCCGACATTTCCGGCGAAGAGGTTGAGCAATACATGCTTAGCCATGGTTTGGTGAAGCCGACCGACGCCACCGCCGACGCGCCGACCAACGCCTCCTGTACTGATGCCGAGCACGCCCAACAGGCCGCCACCGCAACGGCGGCCTCGGCGAAGACCATCCGGTTTTTCTAGTCTTAATCAGTAGTGAGAATCGAACAGAAAACCGCTGGGCCAGACTCGCTTTTTTCCGGATTTACTGTATATTGGAGGCTTGCGGCGGGAGGGCCTCCGCGATGTCCCTAATTTTTTGTGAAAAAACTCGATCTTCTGACTTTGGGCGATGAACTCCTGCTGGGGCTGCGCGCCAACTCCCACCTCGATTACCTCGGCGGAGAATTTGCCCGCCACGGCCTGCCCCTGCGCCGCAACCTCGTCGTCCGCGACGAGCCCGCCGACATTGAAGCCGCCTTCCGTGATTGCTGGCAGAGCGCCGACATTGTCGTAACCACCGGCGGCCTCGGCCCGA
The DNA here is from genome assembly GCA_035485355.1 of Opitutales bacterium. GTDB lineage: Bacteria > Verrucomicrobiota > Verrucomicrobiia > Opitutales > JABDGR01 > JABDGR01. Next base: position 6,208 of record DATHOB010000075.1, read on the forward strand.
CTTCGGACGACAATACGCGCGAGGCCATTGCCCGCGTCCTCGGTCTGCCGCTGGAACTCGACCCCGCCGCGGAAGCCGCGATTTCGGAGCGTTTTTTGCGGGCGCACCGCACCATGACCGATGACGACCGCAAGCAATGCTATCGCCCGCGCGGCGCGCAGCTTTTGCCGAATCGGCACGGCACCGCGCCGGGAATTTATTTGGAAAAGGACGGCAAAATCCTCGTCATGCTGCCTGGCCCGACAAACGAATTGCGCCCAATGTTTGTGAACGAAGTGCTGCCCCACCTACAGGAAGCTGGCGCGCTCCAGTCGAGCGAAGCGTATTTGCAACTGCGCACGGCGGGCGTGCCGGAAATCCAAGTTGAGCAACGCATCCGCCCGATTGTGAACAAATATCCCGGCCTCGGACTCGCTTTTTGCGCACATCAAGGCCAGGTGGATGTGCGCATCGCCCCCGGCGCGCGGGACTTTGGCCCCGGCGAATTGAAAGCCATCGGCCAGGAGATGCGCGCAGTGCTCGACGAGGATTTTGTCTGCTTCGGCCACATGACCCTCGCCGAAGTTGTGCTCGAAGAGTTGCACGCGCGCGGTGCCACGCTGGCCCTCGCCGAATCCTGCACCGGCGGCCTCCTCGCCAACGCGTTTACCGACATACCCGGCGCGTCGGAAATTTTTCTCGGTAGTGTGGTCTCCTACTCCAACGACGCCAAGGTCCAGCTGCTTGATGTGCCCGAAATCATCCTCGCCCAGCACGGCGCGGTCAGCGCCGAGACGGCCTTGGCGATGGCCACCGGTGCGGCGGAGCGCATCGGCGCGGATTATGCGCTCAGCATCACCGGCCTGGCCGGCCCCACTGGCGGCACGGCGGAATTGCCCGTCGGAACGGTTTTCCTCGGCTATACTTCGCCCAATGGCGCATGGTCGCGCAAAGTGCATTACTCCGGCGACCGCCTGACTGTTAAGGCCCGTGCCGTCCACGGTGCGATCGACTGGATGCGGCGCAAATTACTCAAATACCAAGCCGTGGATTTGCTGGCGGCCAGCGCGGGATCGAGCAGTTAATTTCCCAAGCGGGAGAATTTTTTCGCGCGGGCCCTTGACATACATCGATGAACGAGGTATAGTGGCGGCATGTTTAGCCGGGAACTCATCGCCGCGTCCGCGCGTCCCTTGTTATTGTCCATCCTCGCTGAAGGCGAAAGCTACGGCTATGCGCTCGCCCAGCGCGCGCGTCAGCTATCGCAAGAGCAAGTAAAATGGACGGATGGGATGCTCTACCCTGTGCTCCACCGCCTCGAAGAGGAAGAATTGATCACCTCCGAGTGGCGCGAAGCAGAGACGGGTCGCGAACGCAAATACTACCGCCTCACCCGCGATGGCCGCCGCGCGCTGGAAAAAGAAAAAGCGCAATGGCTGGCCGCGCACCACACCCTCCTCCAATTATGGAACCCCAAACTCGCTTTAACTTAGATGATAGCGTCGCAGCCTGGCGCGAAGAACTGGCCCAGCACCCCGGGCTAAATGCCGTGGACGCGCGCGAACTCGAAACGCATTTGCGTGACGGCTTCGCCGAATTAAAACGCAATCAGCTCACCGATGAGGAGGCGTTCCTGATTGCTCGCCGCCGTGTCGGTTCTCCCGTTGCCGTGGCCGATGAGTTCGCCAAGACTTCGCCCGCACGTCTCTGGAGTTCGCGGGTTTTCTGGATGGTGTTTGGCGTGCTGTCCCTCAGTCTCTGGCAGACGACGTTCGGCTTGTGGTGGGCCGTGGCCACGGGAGATTCGGGTGGATTCCTCGCAATTAACCTGCCGTATGGAGAACGTGCGGTCGGTGAGGTGCTTTTCTTATTCTGCGTGTTGGCTACCGGACTTGCGGGCCTATGGTTTTTCAATGGTTGCTTCACCGGAATTTTCCGGCAAACCATATCGCGGCGTTGGATTTTAGGCATGGCAGTGACCACAGGTATCCTGGTTACTTTGTCCCTACAGAATTACGCGATTTACATCTTGGATTCGTTTTATAGCAAAAAGTCGGCGTACCTCGATACTCACGGTTTGCATGTTTCCAATCTTTTCAGCCGGATTTATGGCGTGGTCGGAATTTTGGAAAACAACGTCGCCTTTGAAGCTTTCCTCTTCCTGTGCATGCTCGGCCTGGTGTTGTGGCCACGCCTGCGCCGCGCGGGCACCAAGCGGATGCGGGCCGCCTGATTATCTTGCCCGCAATTCCCCCTCCTATTCATTCACTCCCGCCCCGTCATGCCCTCCCCCGCCTCATTTGACCTGGAAAAATCGATCACGGCCTGGCGCAAGGAGCTGGCACGGCATGCCGGGCCCCAAGCAACCGACCTGCGCGAACTCGAAGCGCATTTGCGCGAGGGCTTTGCCGAGTTGCGCGGGAGCAAAGTAAGCGATGAAGAAGCGTTCCTCATTGCTCTCCACCGCGTTGGGCCACCACCCGCCGTTGCCGCCGAGTTTGCCAAAACCACGCCGCCCCCCATGCTGCGCTCGCGACTGTTTTGGCTGACTTTCCTGGGGATTTTTGGCGCATTCGCGGCCTGTGCGTTTCTCGCCACTCCAATCTACCAGGCCACTGCGAGCCTCAAGCTGAACTCTGATGCCAACAGCAAGGTCATCGATCCAGAAGACTTCATCACCGGAATGCGCATGATGGAAACCGACGCCGTTGCCATTAAAGTGGCCACGTTAATGACTCCTGCTGAAAAAGCTGCTTTTCTGGCCCCCTTCAAATCCACCAATCCCGACACCGCTTTCCTTCCCCGCTGGGACAATAACACCGACTCCGACCGGAATTTGGTGGACCGATTACTCGCGCAACGCTCAGTGTCCCCTGGCCATCTGGCCTACGTCACGGAAGTCAGCATACAACATCCCGACCCGAAAATCGCCGCGACGGTGGCGGATGATTTCGCCGAGGCCGTCTCGAATGTGAGCAAACAACATATTGTAGATGAAGCCGCCAAAGCAGTAGAGATACTCCAAACCGATGCCCGCCAACAAAAACAAACTGTCGATGACCTGCAGTCGCAAATGAGCACTTTGGCGGAAAAATACGGTAGCAGTGATTTGACTCCGCGCAATGACATGCAACCAGCGGAGTTGCAGGCGCTCACCGCCACTCGCACCGCGGATCAAAACACACTCGACCTTGCCGAAGCCCAATGGACCCAAGTCAAACTTTATCAAGAATCCACCCCGCCAAGAGATCTTTGGTTCCTGCCTTTCATCGCAAATGACCCGGGCATAAAAACGTTGAAGGACAATCTCGATCTTAACGAAGCGCAATTGACGAAGGATCGGAAGGTTTTCGGCGTAAATCATCCGGATATCATTGCTTTGGAGAATAGCCTTGCGCAGTCACGGGAGAGTTTGCAGACGGCTAGCGCCCATATCGCGCAAACCATTGAAGCCGGTTATCTGGCGGCGAAACAAAAATTTGCGACTTCCGACCAGCGTTTGCAGAACTTGGTCAACGCCATGCACCAGCTATCCTCCGCCCAGCTTAATTATGACGAACTGGCCCGCCAAAAAGATTCCGCGGAGTCCATGTTCATCAATACCCAGAAAGCCATCGAAGACCAAACGGAGCGCATCGTCGAAAAGGCTGGAAGGTATGAAGTCGTGGATTCTGCTGCTTATACAATAATCCAAACTGCGCCCAAGACTCGCCTGCTCCTTTTTGGCGGATTATTCACCGGCCTCCTTACGGCAATTTTCACCATCATCATTGTGCGTTTGCTAACTTATGCCTTCCGCCGGCCCGGCCCGCCCCCTGCTGAGCAGATTTCCTAAGTCGCGAAGTTGATTTTCCTCGTTTCCTCGGCCATGCTGCGCGTTCCGCATCATGTCCGCTGCCAAAAAAGAATCCCGGGGATCACCGTCCAGCGTCTCCCCATCTCCATCTACCGGATCCAAGGCGAAGTCCGCTGCGCCGGACAAGGTGGCTCAGCGCACCTCCCCGAAAAAAATTTACATCACGGCATTGTTGCTCGTGCTGGCCGTCCTGCTGGCGTATATCAATAGTTTGGGCGGCCCATTCGTCCTGGATGATCAGGCATCCATCGCGAACAACCCCAGCATCCAACATGGTTGGTATGCCGCTTTGTTTCCCCCGGCCAATGGCGAAGCCGTCACCGGCCGGCCCTTGGTAAACCTGACCTTCGCCGCGAATTTCCAATTCGACCAATGGCGCCACTATGATGGTTTTTCCGTCAGCGGTTACCATGCGGTGAATTTGTTGATTCACTTGCTGGCCGGGCTCACGCTCTTCGGGCTCATACGGCGGACGTTGCTGCTGCCCTCACTGCGGGAACAATTTGCCGGGCGCGCGTTGGATATCGCGTTCATCGCGTCCTTGCTCTGGCTCCTGCATCCCTTGCAGACAGAATCCGTGACCTACCTCTCCCAGCGCGCTGAGGAACTCATGAGTTTGTTCTATTTATTGACGCTGTACGGGTTTGTGCGCGGTGTGGAAGGCGCCGGACGACTTTCCTGGCTATTTCTGTCACTTACCTCCTGCCTGCTCGGCGTGTTTTGCAAGGAAGTCATTGTCACTGCGCCGCTGCTGGTATTTTTGTTCGACCGGACGTTCGTGGCGGGCGGCTTTGCCGCGGCGTGGCGGACGCGAAAAAATTACTACCTTGCGCTGGCGGCGACCTGGCTGCCACTGGCCGGGTTGGTGGCACAGGCTGGCGGGCGCGGTGGGTCGGCGGGGTTTATCGCCGGAGCCGAACCCGTGCGTTATCTGCTGACCCAAACCCACGCGATCATAGTCTATTTGCAACTCAGCCTCTGGCCACGCCCACTAGTATTTGATTACGGCAATAATTTGATCGGCAGTGTGGGAGAAGCCGCACCCTACCTGCTCGCCATCATCCTACTCCTCGCGGGCACAATCCATTTACTTAAACACCGACCCAAGCTCGGCTTTTTGGCGGCAGGGTTTTTTCTTGTGCTCGCGCCGAGTTCGAGCTTTGTGCCAATCATGACGGATACGATGGCCGAGCATCGGATGTACCTTCCGCTGGCGGCGGTGATGGTGTTCGTAACCCTGGGATTGAGCCTGCTCCCGGAGCGGCGGATGTTCCTCTTCGCCGGTGCGGCACTCGCTGCCGTGCTGGCCGGGCAGACCTTTGCACGCAATGATGATTACAAATCCGCCTTCACCCTTTGGCGCGATACCGTGGTGAAGCGGCCGGACGTCGCCCGTGCCCATGAAAATTTCGGGGCGGAACTGCTCCAAGCACATCAAGTGGATGCCCAAGCCGGGGAGGTGCAGCTCGGCGCGCGTGAACTAGGTGACAGTATCGTCGAATTTCAACAAGCCATCGCGTTGCAATCCACCTACCCGGAAGCGGAAAACAACCTCGGCAGTGCGCTGGCTCAACAGGGCCAAGTCGCTAAGGCCGTGCCGCACTTTGCCCAGGCTGCCGCGGGATTACGCCTGCCGCATGAAAAAGCCATGGCGTATTTCAACCTTGGCTACGCACTGGGCCAATTGGGCCGATATCAAGAAGCTGTGGCAGCGGACACCCAGTGCCTGGCATTGGAACCCGGCTTTGTCCCCGCGCAAACGGCGCTAGCCGATGCCAAACAACATTCGCCCACTTCACCATGAGCCATGGACTTGAATTAGACCCCCTAATCGCCAAGGAAGCATCCTTTAATAGAGAATCATTGAACGACCGTTTGAAAATAATTGCGATTTTCAGGGTTTCTCATTAGCTTGTCGGATTGCCCCATGCCGGCTGCCAAGAACCAGCGCCCGACGTCCACTAAAAATACGAAGTCTGCGCCTGCAGCGGCGAAGACTACGGTTGCCGTTGCTCCGCAATCGCCCCCCATTTCTGAGCGGAGCAAAGCTGCCCCGCCGCCCAAGCCTTCTCAAATTGCTCCGGCCCAAAGCTTTAACTGGTGGAGTTTGATAGCGATTATCGTCATCATTGCGGCGGGGATCGCAACCTACTTTAATAGTTTTGCCGGTGAGTTCGCCCTCGACGACCTGCCAGCCATAACAGAAAACCGAACCGTTCAAGGCACTTGGGCAGACGCCCTGCACCCGCCCAATCAGGGGCAGACCGTCACCGGTCGCCCTCTGGTCAATTTGTCCTTCGCCGCCAATTTCAAGTGGGACACCAGTCACCATGGTGATGGATTCGGTGTTTGGGGCTACCATTGTGTAAATCTCACGATTCATATTCTCGCAGGTCTGGCATTGTTTGGATTGGTGCGGCGCACGCTGGAATTACCCAAGCTACGGAAACGTTTCGCGGGCGAGTCCGTCCCCTTGGCGCTGGCGGCGGCGTTGCTGTGGTTGCTGCACCCGTTGCAAACTGAATCCGTCACTTACGTTTCCCAACGCGCGGAATCGATGATGGGGATGTTCTTCCTGATTACCTTTTATTGTTTCGTGCGCGGCACGCAACGGTGGCCGTGGCTTTGGTTCACATTAGCGGTGCTGTCCGACTTATTGGGTGTGTTTAGCAAGGAAGTCACCATCACCGCGCCGGTGCTGATTCTGCTGTTTGATTACATCTTCGTGGTGGAAAAACCGGCGGCGATAACCACAATTTTGCGCCGCTGGCCGATTTACGCTGGCTTCCTCGTCGCCATGGGCGCGCAAGTGTGGCAAGCCCTTCTCACTGGCAACCGCGGGCTGTCTGCGGGGTTCGGCGCCGGAATCGGTTGGGGGGACTATGTGCAGTCGCAATTTCCCGCCATCACTCATTATTTGTTGCTCACCGTATGGCCGCATCCTCTGGTCTTGGATTACGGTGGCGAGCCCGAGCACTCGTTGGCAATCATTCTCCCCACGGCAGCACTCATCCTCGCACTGCTGGCGATCACTGGCTGGCTGCTGTGGAAACGGCCCATGCTGGGCTTTGTGGGGGTTTGCTTTTTTGTGATTCTCGCGCCCAGTTCCAGTGTCATCCCCATCAGTACGGAAATTGCCGCCGAGCACCGGATGTATCTGCCACTCGCGGCGCTGGCCGTGCTGGCCGTGCTAGGCCTGCGGGCGTGGCTGGGGCGCTCGGCATTGTGGGCCGCACTGCCACTAGCCGCGATGCTCGGCATCATCACCCACGGGCGCAACCTCGACTACCGCAGCGCCCTCAACCTCTGGCGCGACGCTACCGCCAAGCACCCCGACATTGCCCGCGCGCACGAAAATTACGGGATTATGCTCTCCAACGTCGGGCGCCTGCGCGAAAGTGTCCAAGAGTTCGAAACAGCGCTGCGCCTGCGGCCTTTTTATCCGGACTGTGAGAATAATCTCGGCAACGCCCTCGGCCTGCTTGGAGAACATGTGGATGCCGCCAAACATTACACCCTCGCCATTCAAGGCCTATTGCGCGATAGCGACCGCGCCGTGGCGTATTACAACCTTGGCAACTCCGAGCACGAAATTGCCCAAGCATCCGCCGACCCCATCCACGACCCGCACATGCAAGAGGCGCTCAACGACTATAACGCCGCCATCAAATTGCGGCCGGACTACGCCAGCGCGTATCACAACCTGGCGTCGATTCTTTCCGAGGCCAAACTCTACGACGCCGCCATCAACTATTATTTGCAGGCCATCCAACGCCAGCCCAACTTCCTGCAAGCGGAAGTCAATGTCGCCAATACCTATGTGCTGGACGGACATCCCGAAGATGCTCTACCGCATTACCAACGCGCCCTGCAGGAGTACCCCAATAATCCTATCGCGCATTACCGCTATGGCACCACGCTCTACGATATGGGCAAATTTGACGACGCACTCGACCATTTTGCCCGCGCCGCGCAATTGGCGCCCACCGCGTCTGATGCCCATTATTATTACGGCCTGACTTTGGCCAAACTCGGCCACCCCGCGGAAGCAGCCAAGGAATTGCAAACCGCGCTGGCACTCAAGCCGGATTACGTGGAGGCTCGCACTGCGTTAAATGAATTGCCGCTAACCCAGCCTCCATTGCCGACCCCTTAAGACAAAATTGAATGTCAGGCAGGTGCGGGTGCATACTCTTAGGGATTTGGCGAAAACAGTTTGGGGGGATAAATATAAGCCTTTTCGCGCAGACGCTGCAGCCACTTTTCCTTCGCTTGCGCCAAGTCCTCCTGCGACAGTTCGTTTTCAATCCGGGTTTGGACTTTGTCTAGCGGTAAAATTCCCGCGTCCGTTTTGGCCTCGCATTTGAAAATAAAAATCACGGTCTCGTTGGTGGTCGCGTTGTGGTTCGTCACCGGGTCGCTGATTTGGCCGGGTTCGAGCGAGAATATCGCTTTTTGGATTTCGGGCGGAATTTTGTCGTCGCGGGCAATCGTCAGCACCGGGACGTTGCCGTCACGGGCCGACGGGTCGGAACTGTATTTTTTAGCCAAAGCGGTGAAATCCGCATCCTTCTGGCGCGCTAGACCAACAATGGTTGCCGCCAAATCCGCCACGGGCGAGTCGGCCACCGGCACCAGCGCAATCTGCCGCACCGCGACGGAATCCGGCACGCGGAACTTCTCCTTGTTCTTCTCGTAGTAGGTCTTGATTCGGTCGGGGCTGAGACCGGTGACGGAACTGGCCAATTGGTTTTCCATGTACCCGACCTCATCATT
>DATHOB010000076.1:0-5412 GCA_035485355.1 Opitutales bacterium
GGTCGAGCGGCTTGGCAAAGCGGGCGTTGACGATGCCAACGGAGAGGCCTTGGTCGGCGGCGAGTTTGTCGGCAACCACGGCGGCGTCTTGAAGCATTGGGCCGAGGGCCCAGATGATGACGTCGCGACCTTCGCGCAAAACCTCGGCCTGGCCGATGGGGAGGGCGACGGGCTGGTCCTTGATTTTTACGCCGACGGCGGGGCCGCGCGGGTAGCGCATGAAGGCCGGGCCCTGGTGCTCGAGCGCGGTGTAAAGCATGTCCACCATTTCGTCTTCGTCCTTGGGCTGCATGATGACGGCGCGGGGGACAGTGCGGAGGTAGGCGATGTCGAAAAGGCCGTGGTGCGTCGGGCCGTCGTTGGGCGAGAGGCCGGCGCGGTCCATGCAAAAGGCGACGGGCAGATTTTGCAGCGCGACGTCGTGGACAATGGGGTCATACGCGCGTTGCAAGAATGTCGAGTAAATCGCGCAGACGGGGTGGATGCCGCTCGTGGCGAGGCCGGCGGCGAAGAGAACGGCGTGCTCCTCGGCGATGCCGACGTCGAAAAATTGCGCGGGGACTTCCTTGGCAAGGTGCGAAAGGCTGGTGCCCGAGGGCATTGCGGCGGTGATGCCGACGATTTTCCGGTCGGCCTTGGCAAACTTCGCGAGCGTCTGGCCGAAGACATCCTGCCAGTTCGGCGGAGTGCCGGGCTTTGAGGGCACGGATTGGCCGGTGGCGATGTCGAACGGGCTGGTGCCGTGGAATTTCTCCGGGTTCTTAATCGCCACGTCGTAGCCGCGGCCCTTTTTGGTCAGGACGTGCAGCAGCACCGGCTGGTCGGAATTTTTGCAAAATTCGAGGTAGCGGATGAGCAGCGGGAGGTCGTGCCCGTCAATCGGCCCGAGATAACGGAGATTAAATTTTTCAAAGAGCGAAGACGGGACAATGAAGTCCTTGGCTTCGATTTTCGCGCGCGCGCCGAGCTCGCGGAGGGAGTCGCCACCGGGAATTTTCTTAAGGAAACCTTCGAGATCGTGGTGGTAGCGGTTATAGGTTTTGTTCGTGATGAGCTTGTTAAGGTAGGTCGAAATGGCGCCCACGTTTTTGGCGATGGACCATTCGTTGTCGTTGAGGACGACCGTGAGGCGCTTGGTCGAAGTGGCGACGTTATTCAGGGCTTCCATCGTGATACCGCAGGTCAACGCGGCGTCACCGATGAGGGCGACGACGTGTTCCTTGGTGCCGTTGTGGTCGCGCGCGGCGGCCATGCCGAGGGCGGCGGAAAGGGCGGTGCCCGCGTGGCCCGCGCCGTAGCAATCGTGCTCGCTCTCTTCGCGCATCAAAAAGCCGGAAAGGCCGCCACCCTGGCGGATTTTCTTGAAGCGTGCTCCGGCTCTGCCGGTCAATAGTTTATGCACGTAACCCTGGTGGGCGACGTCCATGACAAAGCGGTCGCGCGGCGTCTCGAAGACCCGGTGCAGCGCGATGGTCAACTCGACGACGCCAAGGTTCGGGCCGATGTGACCACCGTTTTTGGAGGTCACTTCGATGATTTCCCGCCGAATTTCTTCGGCGAGGACGGCCAGCTCGGCGTCGGTGAGCGCCTTGACGTCGGCGGGGCCTTTAATGCGTTCTAGGAGAGCCATCTAAGTATAAAACAGACTAGTCCAGCGGAACTCCGGCGCGGGGTCAAGACTCGCTTTCTTCGTCCAGCGGCGCGAATTCGGGCTGCCCGGCGTCGTCCAGTTTGAGTTTTTCGATTTTTAGCTCCGCGGCGCGGAGGTGATCCTGGCAAATTTTGAGCAAATGGTGGCCTTCCTCGAACTTGGCCACCAAGTCGGCCAGGGAGACTTCGCCGGATTCCAGCGAGTCCACCAAGGCCTCCAGACGCGCGTAGGCTGCCTCGTAGGGGAGGGCGCCATCGGCGGGCGCATTGGGAGATTTTTTGGCCATGAAAAGAATACCGTGATGGGCTAAAATTGTGAGGTCACTTTAGCCGCGTCGGTGGTTCAGGCCAAGCCTGATATTCGCTGGCAGAATCCGGACGGAAGGGATAGATAGGGGCGACTCATGAGCTTGCCCTCCATTCCCTGGCTGGTGATTGGCGATGTCAACCCGCCGTCGACGTACGTGGCCAGTGGGGTAATTTGGGTCGCCTTCATTTTTGGAGTAGTCTTCTTAATTAGCTGGATATTCGTCGTGCTCAATGACCGGGCCGCTAGCACCTAGCTTCCAAGCCGCATCTATGCCATGGTCACCACGACCAAGACCGGCAACAAATGGTTGGTGCTGATCCTAGTGCTGATGTTTGGATTTCTTTTTTATAAAATGAATTCAGCGGACGATTTCAAGCGGCAACAGCGGGAACGGTTTAAGTTTGGCAATTTGGCAAAGGACGCTGCGGCCTTCGCCACCGCGACTGGTCCGTCGGCCCTCGCTTTTCCCACCACCCAAGGCGCAAATGCCCATTCGGCGGCACTGTTGCTCGCACAAGGCAATCATGATTATAATGACACCTTCTTTTTTATTGATCACGATGATGCGCAGGCGCTGGGCAAGCTGATTCCGCAAACCGTAGCGTCACCCGACAAAGACGGCCAATGGCAGATCGACCCCGATTTTGCGCGCGCCACGTTATCGGTCGAATTCGCCGCCAACTTGCCCCGGTACGCCCCACCGGAAACAACCCCCGTCGTATGGTCACGCGGATTGCGGCCGGATGGAAGTTGGGCGCCGGATTCCCCATTTGCCGGCCGCTGGGGCTGCGTGGGGTTTCTCGACGGTCATGCCGATGTGCTGGAAAACGGCAAATTAAATGGAGAAAATGGAACCTTCTTCAAATATGGCACGAAAACGCCCACGTTAAACATTCTCGAAGCGTTGCCGCCGGGCGCGGTGATTTTGCGGGCCGAACCAGCGGCGGGTATGTAGCAAACCGAATTGAGGGCAAAGTGTGCGACTGAAAATGTTGGAATTCGTCCACGACGGACGGAGGAATAATTCATTTTGCATTTTGCAATTTTCATTCTACATTCCCCTCCATGCTCGACCCCGTGCAATTGCTTTCGGACTATGTGCGTTTTCCCAGCGTGTCCGCCGACCCGGCGTTTCGGGAAGGTTTGGCCGGTGCGCGGCAGTTCGCCGCCAGCGTGCTCGAAAAACTCGGCTTCAAGGTTGAGATCGTGCCGACGGGGCTGCATCCCATCATCCTCGCCGAGCGCGGCGGTGACCGCGCGTGGCCGCACGTAATTATATACGGCCATTACGATGTGCAGCCGCCGGATCCGCTGGATAAGTGGACGACGCCCGCCTTCGAACCCGTGGTGCGCGGGCGGCGGCTGTATGGTCGTGGCACGGCAGACAACAAGGGCCCGCAGGCGGTGCAATTTGGCGCCCTAGCGCGGGTGTTGAAAGAAAACCCGAATTTGCCGCTGCGCATTACTTTTCTCATTGAGGGTGAAGAGGAAATCGGCAGCCCGAGTTTTGCGGAATTTTTGAAGAAGCACCGCGACCGCCTGCGCGAAGCGAATTTGGTTTTGCTCTCCGACACTGGCAGCCCGAACCCGGAGCAAATCGTCATCACCACGGGTTTGCGTGGGCTGACGGGCCTCGAAGTCACGGCCACCGGGCCACGCACAGATTTGCATTCCGGCATCCACGGCGGCGCGCTGCTCAACCCGATTCAGGCGCTGTGCGAATTGTGCGCGTCGCTGCACGCTCCAGATGGCCGCGTGAACATTCCCGGATTTTATGACGATGTGCGCGAGCCCGCGCAATGGGAGCGGGATGAATTGGCGAAATACCCGCGCACCATTGAAGATTACAAACAATTCCTCGGCGTCTCGCAGTTCTACACCGCGCCGGGATATTCGCCGCTCGAAGCAGTGCGGTTCGGGCCGACGCTTGATTTTAATGGTATCGGCGGCGGTTATCAAGGTGAAGGCTCGAAGACGGTTATTCCGAGCAAGGCATTTGCGAAAATCACCATGCGCCTGGTGCCCGACCAAAAAGCCGAGCTGATCCGAGATTTGTTGGAAAAAGCGTTGCGACACCGCTGCCCGCCGGGGATCAAATTGGAGTTCAGTCTCAAAGAAGGCGGCTCGCCCTACGCGGTGGTTCCACCGGGCCACCCGAATACTCCAGCGGACCAATCGCCCGTGCTTGCGCGCGCGTTTGCCTCGGCGGATGCCGCGATCACTGAATGTTTTGGTCGGAAGCCCCTTTATCTGCGCGAAGGCGGCAGCGTGCCCATCATCGGCCAAATTAAACAACAGACCGGGCTCGACTCGCTGATGATTGGCCTCTTCACCCCGGAAGACAATCTCCACGCGCCGGACGAAAGTTTCTCCCTCGATATATTGGAGCGCGGCGTGAACACTTATGCGAAGTTGCTCCAAGGCTTGGCCGGCGGGTGAACTTGATGATCATGTGGGATTTGGGAGATTTCCCCCATATTTTTTAGTATTGCCAACGTGAGGGGAACGCGGCATAAACCAGCCCCGGATGAAGAGGAAATTCGGCCCTTGCCATTGGTGAATTGTCAGTTGATCCAAAGTCAGGGACAGTTTGAAATCCGATGACGGAAACAAGACAAGGCCGCCTCCCCCCAAAAAAGCTCAGAAGTCTATGGAAAACAAGATGTTCGTAGGCAACCTCTCGTGGGATGCCGTGGAAGATGATCTGCAGGAACTGTTCAGCAAAGCTGGCACCGTCACCGAAGTGGCCGTCATGCGCGACCGTTTTACGGGCCGTGCGCGCGGTTTTGCTTTCGTGTCGATGTCAACGGCTGAGGAAGCCCAGGAAGCCATTCGCCAGTTCGAAGGCCAGGAATTCATGGGCCGTCCGCTCAAGGTCAATGTCGCCCGTCCGAAAGAAGAACGCGCGCCGGGTGGCGGCGGTTACGGCGGCGGCGGCGGTGGTGGTTACGGTGGCGGCCATGGCGGCGGTCACGGTGGCGGTCACGGTGGCCACGGCGGTGGTGGTGGTGGCTATCGCAAGTCGTTTGATCGTCGTCGTTCCTTCAGCCGCGGTGGCGGCGGTGGTGGCGGCGGTTATGATCGCGGCGGCGGCGGTGGCTATGACCGCGGTGGTGGCGAAGGCGGCGGCGACCAGTACTAATCTTCCGGTGCCAGTCTCCTTGCGTCATTTTAGGACGCAGGCGGACGACCAACGTCTTGGCGCAAGCCGGGGCGTAACCGAAGTGTTTTCCAATTCCAAGCCGGTCCGGATTAAGTTCCGGGCCGGCTTGTCGTTTTTGCGCAGGTGAGTATTGGCGGCTTAATTTGCAGCCACAACCAGATTGATAGAACGTAAATGTAAAATCCCCAAACTCTTTCGCTTAATGTTTTTTTAGTGCTAAGGCGCCTGCCAGGATATAAACAAAATCTTTTATTTGATATATTTGTCTCGGTGGAATTGTGGAGGATTT
>DATHOB010000077.1:0-4593 GCA_035485355.1 Opitutales bacterium
CCTGCACGCCTGAAATTATCGCCTTACTTCACACCCGCGGTCGCCAGTGCGCGGTTCAAATCCGTCTCAACCGGCATGATGGCATCGAACTTCGAGAGTTGCAATACTTGCAACACCGGCTCGGTCGGATTGAGCAATACCATTTTCACGCCCTTACCCGAAAGCGCCCGCGCCGTCGTCAACAATATCCGCAAACCCAGCGAAGCGAGATACGTGGTCTCGGACAAATCCACCACCGCCGGTTTGCCGCGCGCGGCCACGCCTGCGGTGAATTTCATTTCAATTTGCTGAACCCCGGCCAAGTCAAGCTTGCCCACTAATGCAACGTGCGTGGCCAGGTCGTCAGAGCGAATGATTTTGAGTTCCATAAGTTACGTTTTGGAAAAATTAGGCGCAAAATAGTTACAATCCAACCATAATTTTCAGCTGCGACACAATTGTAACATTAATAGACCAAATCTTAAAGCAACGGCCCGAGCAAATGTGCGAAATCCTCCATGACACGCCGGTTCGCCCCCGCGCCCGCGTGGCCCGAGTCCAGATACGTCACACAATCGCGCCGGAGCCGATCCGTCCATGCGCTCAATTCGCGGATCGGCGCGGGCGAATACAAAAACACGCCAATCTCGAAATTGACGAACAAACTGCGCAAATCCATGTTGGCCGAACCCATCACCGCCACAGCATTGTCCACGAGCACCAGCTTGGCATGCATCATCTTGGGCTGGTATAGCAATACCTCGACCCCGGCATCGTGCAACTGTCGCAAATAATAATGCCGCGCGAAATCGGCGAGAATGTGGTTCGATGTTTCCGGCACGATGATTCGCACCTTCCGCCCCAGATGTCCCTGCACAATCAACGAGCGGAAGAGCACCTCGTCCGGCACAAAATACGGAGTCACGATGGTCATTTCCCGCTGGCACTGCTGGGTCATAATCAAGAGCCGTTCCCAGAGCGGGTCGCCGGCAACATCCGGCCCACAAGCCATGACTTCTACTTCCTCCTCGCCATGCGCCGCCGGATGATAGCTCAGCAAGTCGCAAAAGTCTCGGGGCGAGTCTCCCGAAGCGAAACACCAATCGCTGACAAAATTCCGATTGAAGGCCGCGGCCACTGGCCCCGCCAGCACCGCGCCGAAATCCAGAAACAGTCCCGGCCCGTCTTGTTTATCAATAAACCGATGGTCAATATTCTGCCCGCCAACCACCACGCGCTCGCGGTCGAACACCGCAAATTTGCGGTGATTGCGCAAATTGGCGGAGGCTTTCGACTGCAACGGCATGACTGGCAAGAACCGCACCACGCGCCCACCTGCTTTGCGCAATTCATTCGCCCGCCGGCCCCATGCCCCAAAACTTCCCAGTGAATCCATCAGCACCAGCACCTCAACTCCCGCGCGCGCCTTTTCGGTCAAATCCTGCATAATCTGCCGCGCCGGTTCGTCGTGCCCGAAGATAAACGTCTGCAAATGAATCGTTTCCTTGGCGCGAGCAATTTCCTCGCGCAGCGCTTGATACCCTTCCACCCCGTCACCCAAGAGCCGGAAGGAATTGTGCGCAAATTTGCGCCGGGCCGAAACAGGGGCCAGCGTCTCTTTGCCCACCAACGGAGGCGAGGTCACGTCCATACCGGCTGCGAGCTGCATGGCAAAGGCGTTGACCTCCAGTTTTGCTTTCACCAATCGGCGGATTTTCCGTCCGCCCAGCAAAAAGTATAACGGTACACCCAGCCATGGGATGAAAAAGATGACCAACCCCCATGCGAACACATTGCTCGGTGAACGCTTCTCAATCATCAACCGCGCGCCTACCAGCACCGCCAACATAAAGCCGATAAAGATGCGCAAATGTTGCCCCAGCAAATCCTTGGCAATCTGCCACGCATCCTGCGCCCAATGCACCGGCTGGGCCAGTACCTCAACGGGGACATGCGGAATGGCAGCAATGGCCGGAAGCAGCAGCATCCCGCGATTAAGACGGAATACCTAAGAATTCAAAAGGAAAAACGAAAAACTACTACTCCTTCTTTTTCTTCTTTTTGCCGCCTTTGGCCTTCTTGTCGTCGCCAGCCGCAGTGGGCTTCTCGCTCGCCGGGGCTTCGCCCAGGGAGTCGAGCAGCATTTCCACGGCGGACTTGCGTTCGCGCGGGGCTTCGCTGCTTTCGGGGCGATCACGGCGGGGCTTGCGGGGCTTGCCGTCTTTGTCGAGGGCCGGGGCAGCATCCGCAGCCTTGGGCGCTTCGACAATCGGATTTTCCGAAACCACTTCAAAGGAAATCTCCACCGTGACTTCGGGATGGAGTTTGATGCTCGCCTCGTGTTTGCCGAGGGTCTTGACGTGCCCGCCCGCGATGTGCACGCGCTTCTTATCAACGATGTAGCCCTGCTCGGTGAGCTTGGTGTGCAAGTCGCCCTGGGTGACGGAGCCAAACATCTTGCCGCCTTCGCCAGTCTTCACCGCGAACGCCACGGCCACGCCCTTGAGGCGCTCCGCTAATTCGCGCGCACCGACGAGTTCCTTCGACTCGCGCTCGACGCGACGCGACTTGAGCGACTCGATGTGCCGGCGGTTCGCCTGCGTGACGGGTACGGCAAATTGCTGGAGCAGCAGGTAATTGCGCGCGTAACCGGCGCGGACGCGGACGAGGTCGCCCTCACCGCCCAAACCGTCAATGGGTTTCAATAGAAGAACTTCGGTGTGTGCCATGGTAGTAAAGTAAGAAGTGAGAATTAAGGATTAAGAAGCGCGGAAATATAAAAGGAGTTGGGTTGGCAAAGGAAAAGGAAACGTGGCTTTTAATTTTTCCTTTTTAATTTTTAATTTCAGAACGGCACATCTTCATCGATGTGCTCACCGGCGGGCGGCGGGCGTTGCGCAGCGGGCGGCGAACCGGTCGCGCGGGCAGCGGGGCGGGCGGGCGGGGCGGAATCGTCGTAATTGGCGCCGGGAGCATCGCCACCGGAATCGCCACCATCACCACGGCCACCACCAACGAAACTGAAAGATTCGAGCACGACGCCCAGCTTGCTGCGCTTTTCGCCGGTTTTTTTGTCGTCCCATTTGTCGAGCTTCAAGCGGCCTTCAACGAGGATGGGTTTGCCCTTGGTAAAAAATTTGGCGACGGTCTCGGCAGTGCGCTCAAAGCAATCCACGTCCACAAACGCGACTTCTTCCTTGTCCTGGCCATCCTTGGTGCGGAACTTGCGGTTGACCGCCACCGTGAACTTGCAAATGGCCAAGCCGCCGGGCGTCACGCGCATCTCCGGATCGCGCGTGAGATTCCCCATCAGGATGACTTTGTTGAACGAGGACATTTAGGCGGACTGCACCATAATGCGGTTGACGTTGGGGTCGAGGCGCATTTTCTCGCGCAGCGCGGCGGGGGCCGTCAGCGGGGCGGTGAAAGTGAACGTGACAAAAATCCCATTTGGGTAGCTGCGCGAGGGCGGGCGCTGGAAATCGCGCTGGCCGTGGTTCTCGACTTTGGTGACTTCGCCCTGGACGGCGATGATGGAGTCGCGGAGCTTGGCCACGAGGGTGTCCACCGGTTCGGTGTAACCCCGGGTGTCGAGCAGGAAGGTCGCGGTGTAGGTGCGGTTGGCGGATTTGGACATGGGAACGTTCGGTTGAAAGATTCGAGTTGGGGATTAAAAAAGCGCAGATTGGGGCCGCAAGTTGCGGGAGGCAATTTGTTGGAGGTTATTTAAAAAGTTGGGATGCTGCTTGAGGGAAAAATGCTGAAAAATTAATTCTTAATTCCGTTAATCTTGTTCATCGCGGCGGCGGAGCCTTCGGCAATCAGAACGCGCAGACCGGCAAGAAAATCCGGCTGGCGCGCGGCGAGGGTGGTTTCTTCCTCTCCGGTCAGGCGGCTCAGTACGTGATCCGCGAGGTTCATTTCCGGGTGGGCTTTGCTGCCGATGCCGAGTTTGACGCGGGCGAAATCTTCACCGAGGTGAGCGATGATGCTTTCGATGCCATTGTGGCCACCGGCGCTACCGCGCACCGAGATTTTCATCCGGCCCAGTGGCAGGGTAATGTCATCATGGACGACCGCCAGTGCCGTTGCCGGCAATTTGTGAAAATGCAGGAATGGTGCGACTGCCGAGCCGCTTTCGTTCATAAACGTCAGCGGTTTGAACAGCCAAAGCGTGCGACCCGAGGTTTCGATTCGGGCTACAGCGGATTGGAAGCGCTTTTCGTCGCGAAATACGGCACCGGAGTCGCGGGCCAGGGCATCCACCAGCCAAAACCCAAGGTTGTGGCGGGTGCGGGCGTATTCGGCGCCCGGATTTCCCAGACCAGCGATGACGGCGATGGACATGTCTCAAAGAACGGAGCGCGCTGGAATCGCAACGGGTGTCCACCCGCCGCGAGCGCGGAAAGGGGTTATTTTTTGCCAGCGGGCTTCGCAGCAGGAGCGGCACCCTTGGCACCGGCGGCGGGAGCAGCACCTTTGGCGCCAGCAGCAGGAGCAGCGCCTTTGGCGCCAGCAGCAGGAGCGGCACCCTTGGCACCGGCGGCGGCAGGCTTGGCAGCATCGCCCTCGGCAGGAGCAGCACCTTCGGCTCCGGCGGCAGCGGCTTCGCCC
>DATHOB010000078.1:0-17345 GCA_035485355.1 Opitutales bacterium
CCCCCCCTACACCCCTTCCGTCATGAAAACCCGCCATATTGTTATTGTTGTATTATGTGCCCTCGCTGTCGTTGGTTTGGCGTGGCTCTTCCACACCCCCACGCCGGAACCGGCCAAACCCGTAGCCGTCGCTGCGCCGAAGCCAGTCGCCGCGCCCAAGCCCGCTGCGTCCACAACCATCGCCCCGCCTGTCGCCCAGCCGGTCCAAGTGGCCGTCACCCCCGCCGCCCCCGCGCCCGCCGCGCCGGACGCCAGCAGCGACCCGCAAAAAGAATTGAACGCATCACTCGACGACATCATCACCCTGCTGCAGGGCGGCAATGTTTACGATGCCATGATGAAATATATTTCCCCGGATGATTTGGATAAAATGTTTGCCCAGGCGCCCGCGGACATGCGTGCCAACCTGCAGGCGCAAATGCAGCAGGAAATGTCGCGTCCCGAGGCCCAGCAAGGCATCGCGATGATGGTGCAAGTCGTGCAATCCATGAAGACAATGACGCCGGACCTCGACTCGACCGGAGAAAAAGCCACCTACCACATCACCGACCCGACCGGCCAGGACACCCAGTCGCAACCTTTCTCCTTCAAGAAAGTTGACGGCAAATGGTATGTGGACCCGGCCAGCATGGGCGGGATGTGAGGCGGAGGAGATACTGGTGGTTTTTTGATTTGTCGGCACAAAATTTTTACAGGCCAGTGGCGGACTTTTGCCACTTTAGCACGCCCGCGGGGTAATACAGGGCAACCACTCTTGCGCACCCCATGAACCGCCGAGCCACATTCTTTCTTTCATTGGTTGTCGTTGTCGGGGGTCTGGCGTGGTGGTGGAAGTCACGAGGGTTGCCGCAAAATAATATTGCAGCAATGAGCACTCATGCGGAAACCAAGGTCAGTAAACCCGCATCCACTCCAATCCAGGCGCCTACCATCTCAGCGCCAATGGCCGCTCCCCAATCCGCAGCGGTGTTATCATCATCCGCATCTACTGCAATTGCCACCACAGATTCACCGAAAGACATCAATACCACGATTTCTGATGTCATCAGCTTGGTGCAAACGGGCGATTTGGTGATGGTGTTTAAAAATTACACTGCGCCAGATGCTTACCTCATTTCACATCCTGGCGCGGAAAGCACGCTCGCGGAGAACATGAAAAACTGGGAGAATACACCCGAATCACAAATTTTTGTCCAAGTCTTGCAAGCAATGAAGGACGAAACCCCCGCCTACAACGACGCTGGCGATCGTGCTACCTATAATATCACCGACCCGACGGGCCGGAACTTGAATTTACGCTCCATCACCCTGCAAAAAATTGATGGCGAATGGCGCTTTACACACACCGACATCATGCGGGGTGCGGTCGGCTTCGGATTGAATAAAAATCCTCCCACCCCCCTCTGAGCGGGCCATTCCCGCACCCGCAATTCTGCTTATGCCCGCGTAAACAGCGCCAGCGTCGCGCTGTAACCGTGGATGAAGTTGCGCGGGCCGACGGGGCCAAATTCCCCGTTGCCGAAAAATCCGGCAAACGCCAGCGGCCCGAGTGAGCGAGCGACTAGCCCGGCGTCGTGGCTGGGTCGGCCAAAGAGATGCGTGCCCCGCCCGTTGCACACGCAGAGGCAGCCGCCGTAAACCAACCGCCCGGCCAGATCCGCGCGCGTCTGCGCGAGGTGCTCGGCCAGATCCGCGGTTGCGGCGGTCGCATCGCGCAACTGGAATTGCACGGTCTGCCCGGGGCGCGGAAACGCCGCCACGGCGAGCGCGCCGGATTTTTGGTCACCACCGATAAGGTTGCGAATTAAAAAATCTCCGCGGCGGAAATCCTCGGTGTATTCATTCACCGCCAGGCCGACAAAAATATTCCCCTTGGCGCGGTTGCGCTGGGCTTCGGGCAGGTTTTGAAAAGTCTCCTGCAAAACCTGGTAGGCCGGGCGGTTGCCAATCTGATGGATGACGTTGCCTTCGGCGCGCGTGATGGTCCAAGTCTCGCCCACCGGTTCGCACCCTTGCGCCACCAAGCCCGCGATGCTGACGGCGCCACCGACGGAAATGGCCACACCGCCATCGTCGTAAACGTGGCCGTTTAAATACACCTGGCTCGCATACTCGCCGTCGCGTCCGGCGGCGAGGCCGCCCAAAATGGGCCGCGGCGCATACGCGGAATTCCACCCGCGCAGCCATTGATCGGTGCGCATGTGGAACGGGTCGGCAAAGACGAGCCAGCCCCGTGCGTGCTCCGGCGTGACCCCGGATTCCTTCACCCAGTAGCCCGAGCCGACATCAGCCTCGACATCGCGCGCGGGAAAATGGAACCCGTGCAATTCCGCACCGGGCAAATGAAACACCGCGAGCGCAATGCCGGCGTCGCGCTCGATCTCGTGGCCGGCGGCGACAAGCGCGTGGCTCGAACACCCGGCGAGCAGCGGAACATGCGCGTGCAGGCGGATGATTTCCAAGGCCTCCCGCGCGACATTGAAGTATGGCGGAGCCATGAAGACCAAACCTAGCGTCGGCGACCCGGCCGTCACTTTTTCGCGCAATTGGGTGGCAAATTTGATTAGTGCTTCTTCATTGAACGGCCCGGGCAAATGCCCTGCCGCAGCGTGCCCGGGTGCCAAGTCCAGAGGCGGCAATGGCTCGGCCTCGGGCGGCAGATTGGGCGGTGAACTTTCCATGGTTATAAGTATAACGGCTTTTTCCCATTTGGCAAATGTTTCGCGCAGGGACCAATTTTGTCCTTTTCACCTTGTGCGTCGGAGCGCAGAATGCCCAGACTCCTTAGGCGCCAGTTATGAACCCCATTTCCCGCCGCAAATTTTTAGGTCAGGTGGCCGGTGCGTCCGCCGCCGCCTCACTGGCTCCCGCCTTGCGCGCGCAAACTGCAGCGTCCGCCACGCCACGCAAAAAGAATGTCTTGTTCATCATGGCGGATGACATGCGCGTCGAACTGGGTTGCTATGCCAGCATGTTTGGCGCGCAAACGCCGAACCTGGACGCCCTCGCCAAATCGGGAGTGCGCTTCGACCGCAATTATTGCCAGTTTCCCATTTGCAATCCCTCGCGCGCCTCGCTGATGTCGGGTCGTCGCCCAACCGTCACGGGCGTGCTTGGTAACGGGACGAATCTGCGCAACGTGCACCCCGATTGGACGACGATGCCGCAGCTGTTCAAAAACAACGGCTACATGACCGCGCGCACGGGCAAAATTTATCACGGCGGATTTGATGATTTGCCGTCGTGGGTCGTCGGCGGTGGCGCGCGCGAAGGCGATGGCGGCGCGGGCGGGCACGATATTGTTGTTAAGCGCGGCGAAGTACCTCCCCAGCCCGCAGATGTATTACCCCCGCTGCCCGGAGATATCGCGCAGGCGCCGCATTCGGATCGCCTCGTCGTGCTCGACGGCATGGGCGAGGGCCACCCGGATTTCCACACTGCCGACACCGCCATCAAGTATCTCAACGATTACAAGGATCAGCCGTTCTTCATCGGCTGCGGCTTTGTCAAACCGCACAGCCCGCTCTGCGCTCCGCAATCTTTCCTCGACAAACATGATGTCTCGAAAATCAAGCTGACGCCGGACTTCGCCGCGTGGCCCACTGTGCCGCCGGGTTTTCCGCCCGCGGCCATCCGCATGCTCAATGCCGATTTATTCATCGGGCGCGGAGCGAGCGAAGCGGAAGCGAAGGAAGTCATTCGCACGTACATTGCCTCGATTTCATGGACGGATTGGAATGTCGGGCGCGTCATCGCCGAGCTCGACCGCCTCAAATTGCGCGACAGCACCGTCATCGTTTTCGTCTGCGACCATGGATACCAACTCGGCGAAAAAGGCAAATGGTCGAAGGCCGGCTCGCTGTTTGAAATGGGCACACGCGTGCCGCTGATGATTTCCGCGCCGGGCATCTCCGGCAACGGCCAGTCCTGCTTCCGTATGGTCGAGTCGCTGGATATTTATCCCACACTCGTCGAACTCTGCGGCTTGCCCAAACCCACGGAGCTGGAAGGCACCAGCCTCATGCCGCTGCTGCACGACCCGCAAGCCGCATGGGACCGCCCCGCGTACAGCGTGTGGAGCGAAGATGGCCGCACGATCCACGGCGTGGCCGTGCGCACGGAAAAATGGCGCTACGCGGAATATGGCGAACAGGGCAAAAACGGCGCGATGCTCTTCGACGTGAAGGCGGATCCGCTGGAAATGAAAAACCTCGCCAACGACCCCGCGCAAAAATCCGTCTGCGCCGAACTTTCCGCACTCACCCGCAAATATTTGGCGGCATAGTCTGCGACATCCCTTGCCCGAGCGTTGGCCATCCTTCACCCAATTGTTGGTCTTTCGAATATCCCCATGAACTTCTTCCGCATTCCGCAACCCAAAGCATTTATTTTGTTGCTGGCGTTTGCACCGCTTGTCTCCGCGCAGCCGGCCGCCGCTCCTGTGCCTGCAAATTCGCCGCCGCCGTATCTCGATGAGGCGTCCTCGCAAGCGGTAGTCGTCGGCGCGAATGTTGCCTTCAGCATTCCACCCGACTTATCACCGGGAGCAACCTATCAATGGTTTTTCAATGGTCAGCCGCTCACCGACGGCGCCAACATCTCCGGCGCCAAAAGCTACAAACTCAGCCTCGCCAACGTGCAATTGACAAACGACGGCGTTTACACGGCCAAGTCTGGCACCAATGGCGGAGTGGACAGCGGGCCCGCCGTGCTCGCAGTCTCCGCCACCCCGCCGCCCGATCAACCGACCGGCATTCCAGAAAAAATCTTCGATGTGAGCGGATACAATGCCGTCGGCGATGGCGCAACCGACAACACCGCCGCTATCCAAGCAGCGATCAACGCCGCACATGCCGCCGGCGGCGGGGTCGTCCGCATTTCGCCCTCGGGATTGACCAGCCCGTCTTCGCCCGCGGTGTTCCTGAGCGGCCCACTCACCCTCTACAGCAAAATTAATTTCCGCATCGAATCGGACACGGTTCTGCGCCTCCTGCCCCGCTCCAGCTTTGGCGAGCGAGGTGCGGGCAGCGCGATGATTTCCGCGAGCAACGCCTCCGACCTCATCATCAGCGGCCATGGCACCATCGACGGCCAGGGTGCGGATTGGTGGGCGGCGTATCGCGCGAGCGGGGCGGCGCGCCCGTACCTCATCCGCCTCAACTCCTGCTCGCGCGTGTTGGTGGAGGACGTAAGCATGAAAGACTCGCCGATGTTCCACCTTGCCTTCAGCGGCAACGGCTCGAACCTCACCGCGCTGGGGCTGACCGTCACCGCGCCCGGTAATTCACCGAACACCGACGCCATTGACCCTTCGGGTCATGACATCTACATCGCCCACTGCAACCTTTCCATTGGCGACGACAACATCGCCATCAAAGGCAGCAGCGTCCATTGCGCGAACATCACCGTCACGAATTGCACCTTCGGCGCGGGTCACGGCCTTTCCATCGGCGGGCAGACGAATGCGGGCGTGGAAAACCTCGTGGCGACAAATTGCACGTTTAACGGCACCACCAGCGGCATCCGCCTGAAGGCCGACCCGACGCAAGGCGGCCTCACGCAGAATATCTCCTATTCCAACATGACGATGACGAACGTGCAGTATCCCATCGTGCTCTACAGTTATTACATCCGCGTGGGCAACCCCGGCGTGGCCAGCGGCTCGAACTACATCACGCCCGCGCGCGCCGCGCACGATAACGCGAGCATTCTGGCCGACGGTTTCGCCGCGTTTTTCACCAATAGCGGCGGCACGGTGCGCAACCGCCAGGCCAACGCCTATTCGGTGTGGAAAAATATTTCTTTCTCCAACATCACCTCGACCAACGGCAAAGGCTACAACGTCATCTGGGGTCTGCCGGGCTACTTGGTCGAAAACGTGACGTTCAACAATTGCCAGTTTTCCGGCGACTACGGTTTTGAAGTCTATGATGCCACGAACGTCCAATTCACCGGCAACACCACAGTGACCGCAAATAAAAGCGCGCCGTTCATCGTCGGCTACCCCGCGGGTGATGCCGACGCGAATAACGTTACCAACTCGCTCGTTATTTCCTCCCAACCCGCCAGTCAAACGGTCAAAGCGGGTGATGGGGTTGAGTTTTCCGTCACTGCATTCGCTTCGCCTGCCGCCACTTATCAATGGCTAAAAAATGGAACTCCGATTGCCGGCGCGACGGAAGCAAAATTGAAAATTGCCAAAGCCCAAGCCGCCGATGCGGCGGATTATTCCGTAACCGTCACCAACGCCATCGGCGCGGCGACCAGCAGTTCGGCGAAATTGACGATTGGGAAGTAGCTGGCGAGCGCAGCTATGGCCACTAAATAGTGTATTTAGAAAGTTGACTTTCCGCAATTTTCCAATCTTCACTAAGCGCTTTTCCCGGTGGCAATACGACATGTTTTGGCCCGCTCAACTTTTTAATGTGTTTTAAAAATGCCCGCATTGAATTAGTGGCAATATCCCTGCAAAACATATCTGCACGCATGTCGCTTGGCGCCAATCCAATGTTGGTTGCGCTGGCAAGAAATGAATTATACTTCGCCCCCCAGCGCCAATCTTGTGGCACAAGTTTTGACCCTTGAAATTCACCTATGCGCAAAACCGGCATTCCAGCCGCAGCGGCCAAGTCAAGGCCGCCAGAATTCCAACCCAATGCGCAATCCGCATTTTCCCGCAAGTGTACAATTTGCGTCCATAGTCCATCTCCATTATAATTGTATACATTTTCTCGATGTTGACCGCCCGATACATCTCCAAACAATAAAACTTCCCAGCCCGCGTTTTTTGCAATTCCCCTAATCGCGTCCTCGAACCAATCTGGCGTGTTAAGTTCAGGCGCCGTATTTAATTTGCGTAAAGATACGGCGATCACTTTTTTGCGTGCTTTATTTCTGCCTGGCGGTTTCCATCTCCCCCAAAACATTTTGCTGGTTTTGGGATTCGATGAATCAATTCTTTGGCGAAAAGCCTTAAAGCCATTTGCCAAATTAAAAACGTATTCTTTAAACGGAGGCTTTAATTCCTTGCCAATATGAGCATGAATAATAGTTGCCCCATTAAGTTTAATTTTTCGTTTCTCACCTATCTTATGCAAGTTTTCGCTTAAATCATCCAAATTTAATTGCCCTGCCACGTTGCAGGTTTTTGTGCCCTCCAACATTTCAATATTCCCATCCTCGCAGGGTAAGACCCCTTCAAAATACGATTTTTCTGCCGTTGTGACCAGAATCACTTTACTGTTCTCGTAGTCTGGATGTCGGAGAGCATGCGCCAACCGAAGAGTATCCCCTGGGCCACTTTTGCCCGGCAAACCATTGGCTTTGTATTCCAAGTGTAATGCTATGATTGCATCAACCATGTTATTGCGGAGTTAAATCGAAATTACAAGCCGTCCAAATCCTTCAAGATCTCGCGCGGGCTGGAGCCATTTTCGGGGCCGACAATGCCTTCGGCCTCCAATATTTCCATGATGCGCGCGGCGCGGTTGTAGCCGATTTTCAGGCGGCGTTGCAGCATGGAGGTCGAGGCACGTTTCGTGGAGCGCAGCACATCGAGCGCCTGCGGCACGAGCTTGTCGTCCCATTCCTCGTCGTCG
This sequence comes from Opitutales bacterium, assembly GCA_035485355.1. Classification (GTDB taxonomy): domain Bacteria; phylum Verrucomicrobiota; class Verrucomicrobiia; order Opitutales; family JABDGR01; genus JABDGR01. The sequence continues at coordinate 7,599 of DATHOB010000078.1, forward strand.
GCTGCGCCCTCGCCTTCCTCGCCTTCTTCGCCGCCAGCTTCGATCTGCGCCTGCACGTCGTCGTCGTATTCCGGGTCGCCGTTGCGCTTTAAAAATTCGACGATGGAAGTGATTTCCTCATCGGAGACAAACGCGCCCTGCGCGCGCACGAGGTTCGCGGAGCCGGGAGGCACAAACAGCATGTCACCGCGGCCGATGAGCGCATCGGCCCCGCCGGTGTCCAAAATCGTCCGCGAATCCACCTTGGACGCGACTTTGAAAGCGATGCGGCAGGGCAGATTCGCTTTGATGACGCCGGTGATGACGTTTACGCTGGGCCGCTGCGTGGCGAGGATCAGGTGGATGCCCGCCGCGCGCGCGAGCTGCGCGAGCCGCGCCACGCACGTTTCAATATCCGCCGGTGCGGCCATCATCAAATCCGCCAGTTCGTCGATGATGCACACGATGTACGGCAGTTTTTCCTTTTTGATTTCAATCACGTCCGAGTCGCGGGGGACGGATAAATCGCGCGCGGCCGCGCGTTCCTCGGGCGACATTTCAGCCTCCAGCGCGGCGGCCTTTTTCTTCGAGACGTCGTCGGGCACGATCTTGGCGTTAAACCCCGCGATGTTGCGCGCGCCGACTTGCGCAAACATTTTGTAGCGCCGCTCCATTTCGCGAATCAAATATTTGAGCGCGGCGGGCACTTTCTTCGGGTCCGTCACCACCGGGACGAGCATGTGTGGGAGGGCGTCGTAGCCCTGCATTTCCACAATTTTCGGATCCACCATGATGAAGCGTAAATCCTTCGCCGTCATCTTGAACAACAGCGACGCGATGATGGCGTTGATGCACACCGTCTTGCCCGCACCCGTCGAACCGGCGATGAGCGCGTGCGGCATTTTCGTCAAATCCACGACGATGGGTTTCCCCGTCACGTCCTTGCCGAGCACAATGGGGATTTCCGCCTCGGAATCGTTCCAGGCGCGCGACTCGATGATTTCGCGCAAGCACACGCCCGCAGGTTGGCGGTTGGGCACTTCGATGCCGACGGTGCCCTTGCCTGGCACGGGCGCGATGATGCGCACGCCCTCGGCCTTCAGCGCCAACGCCAGATTTTTGTCGAGATTGACGATTTTTTCCACGCGCACGCCCGGCGCGGGCACGACCTCGTAACGCGTGATAACCGGGCCGGTGTAAATATCGCTGTACTGCACTTTGACGCCGAATTCCGAGAGCGTCTGCACGAGCTGCTCTGCGCGTTCCTTGTGGAATTCCGGACTGTCAATCTGCCGCGCTTGCGGCGGGGCGAGCAGGGAAAGCGGCGGAAATACGTAATCGCCTTTTTTCTGCGGGTGGGCCGGCGCGGCCCTTTCGATTTTTTCTTCCGCGATGATTTTGGGGCCGTCTTTTTCCTTCGTGACCCGAGGCAATTTCAATTTTGCGGGTGCGGGCTCCTGGTCGCGCTCGCTCAGTTTCTTGATTTCATCCGCAGAAAGCACCTCGCCCTCCGGCGCTTCCGCGCCAAACAAACTTGGCTGCGAAGCCTTGAGCGCGCCAAGGCTCTTGGGCCCGTCCTTACCCGCGACTTCGACGGGCGACTCCGGTTTAGTGACCATTGAACCAATGGGTGGCCGGGTGGCGGCCACAGCAGCAGCTTTGGCCGCAATGTCCGCCAGTTCGCGTCCTTTTTGCTTTTCCTGTTCGATTTTTTGCGCCTTGGCCGCCTCCGCCCGTTGCGTGCGCCAGCCGAGGAACGCCTGGAACCACCACTCGATGGACTGGCCAGGATGCTCCGCCAGAATCAACAGCAAGCACGCCAGATAAATAACCCCCAGTATAATCAAACTGCCCCAATCCCCCACCTGGTTGGCCAGCACATTGTGGTAAACCAATTCCCCCAGCGCGCCGCCGTAGCCGGAATGCAATTCCGGCGTACTGGTGAACTTGCCGTTCAGCACCAGATCAAACAAGTCCGCCAAGCCCGCCGCGGTGATAATCGCCAGCGCCATCAGCGCAAACTTCCACCATTGGACCATGTGCGCCCGCTTGCAAAACAACAAAAAGGCCAGCCAAAGCGCAAACGCGGGCAGCAGGAACACCCCGGCATAGCCCAGTTGCGAGTAAACGAGCATTCCATAAGTCGCCCCAAAAGTGCCCGTCACCCGGTTCGCCGACAGGGTGGTCTGATCCAGCAAATGATGGGAGGAGAAAAATTCCGGAAAATAGACCGTCTGCCCGGAGCGGAAGCTGGCCCCGGCCAGCGCGGTGAATACGCCCACCGCAAGGCAGACCAAGCCCCAAAAAGGCCGGATGGGGGATTGGCGCGGCGCGCCGACGGTGGTCACCTTCGTCCGCGTGTCGCCACGGGAGCCATCCAAGTGCTTGTCTTTGCGGCCAAACATGAAGTTTATAAAAAGCGGAATGGGTCGATGGCTTTTTGTCTCCATCAACGAATCCTCAAAACTAAACGCACTTTGGGCATTCAGCAATTCAACAATATAACAATTCGCATGCCGGAGAATTTTTGCCCGCGGGAATTTGACAAAAAATTATCCCTATTTCGCGGCATCCAAACCCGCCAGTTCCGCCCGGGCGAGGCAATACGTCTGCGAGGTGGTAAAACCGGTGGCCAGCGCCGAGGTGAAAAATTTCCGCGCGCCCGCGGAGTCGCCCGCGAGCAAATGCACCATCCCGGCAAAATAATTGGCGTCGCAGCGTTGCTCGGGCACGCTGCGGAAAGTGGATGTCTCCGCTGAAGCCAGAAAGTCCGCCTCGGGCAACTTACCCAGCAAATAATTCCCGATGCTCTTGCGCCAGCCATCCTTCCATTGGGCCACCGCCGCCGCCAGCCCCGCCGCCGCCGGGTCGCGCCCGATCCGTTTCATATATGTATCCGCGTAGAATCGCACAAAATAGGAACCGTCGGGCGACATGTGGATGGCCGTCAGCCAGTCGTCCACCGCGCCCGAAGTGTCGCCGGTCAGGACTTTCAGAATGCCCCGGCCATTGTAGGCCACAAAATACTCCGGATCGACTTCCAGGCTACGGGCATTGTCGGCCTTGGCCGCTTCCATATCGCCAATCTGGCGTTCGAGCGACGAACGGTTGTCATAGGCGATGGCATAATTCGGGTCGGCGGAGATCGCCCGGGAATAATCCGCGAGGGCGGCGTCCACGCGTTGCAAGTGCTCCTCCGCCCAGGCGCGGTTATTATACGCCTGCGCTGAGTCCGGTTTGAGCGCGAGTGCCTTGTCATTGTCCGCGATGGCATGGGCGTAGTCATTGAGATTATTGCGCGCCCAACCGCGGTTGTAATAATACAAATTTTCCGTGGGGTCGGCGGCGATGGCATGGGTGTAATCGGCGACGGCGGCGGCAAACTCTTCGTGGTCGTAATGGGTGTCGCCGCGGCTGTTATAGGCCTGTGCCACGAGGGGAGAACTGGCTTGTGCCGGATCCAGCAAACTGGCCCGTTCGAAATCGGCAATGGCACCTTCGACGTCGCCGGCCCGGTAGCGCGCCGTGCCTTGGTTGAATAATGCGGGCGGCAAAATCGCATTGCGTGCATAAGCCGGGTCGAGCGCCGCCGCGAGGTCTGCATCGGCAACCGCGCCATCCCAATCACTGTAGTCGAGTTTGTATTGGGCACGGAGCAGGCGCGGCGCAGCGGAATCCGGCTGCAAGGAAACCATCGCATCCAAATCGGCCATCACCCCGGCGGCATCCCCGCGCGCTTCCCGAAGCGTGGCCCGCTGCGCGTAATAATCCGGATCATGGCCATTCAGTCCAATGGCGCTGGAAATATCCTCCTCCGCGCCGGCGTTGTCGCCCAGCGCCCGTTTGACCACTCCGCGGTTGTAAAACAGGATGTCGTCCTTGGCGTTCCGCTGAATGGCCTCGTTGTCATCCGCCAATGCCGACTTGAAATTACCCTGATTCTGCTCCGCCGCCGCGCGCCGCGCATAGGCTTTCGCGTCACCGGGCTGCAAGCCGAGGACGGTCGAAAAATCCGCAATCGCCCCCGGCCAGTCCTTCTGCTGCGCGCGTGCTAGGCCCCGATCATACACCGCCGTGGCGTTTTTGGGGTTCGCGGCCATCGCCTGGGTGAAATCGGCTTGCGCTCCGACGGCATCATGCGCGGCCAGCTTCATCTCGCCATCCTGTACCAATTCCGCCGCGCGCCGCGCGCCGCCACAGCCAGCCCCCAACGCCGCCAGCAAGATTAAGCCGTAATATGACGCCACCCGGAAGTTTGCGGTTTGCTGCGACATGGGGCGGTGGCGGGATACGGAGTTATGGGGTATGCCATGATCCGTAGGCATAATTCATTCGAAATATGCCGGAATATCAATCGCTTTCATTCCTCGGGCAATGCGATAATCCGCCCGTTGAATTCAGCATTTCCGCCCCCTGCCGCGGTCGATCAACCCAAGCGGGTCAATTTTCCGCCATAGATAGCCGACTTGCCCAATTCCTCCTCGATGCGGAGCAATTGGTTGTATTTGCACACCCGGTCCGTCCGGCAGAGTGAACCGGTTTTGATTTGCCCGGCGTTGGTGGCGACCGCCAAATCGGCAATTGTTGAATCCTCGGTTTCCCCGGAGCGGTGCGAAATGACCGCGGTGAAGCGGGCTTCCTTCGCCATTTCAATGGCGTCGAGCGTTTCCGTCAGCGTGCCGATTTGATTCACCTTCACGAGAATCGAATTCGTAATCCCCTCGCGTATGCCGCGACTCAAAAAGCTGGTGTTGGTCACGAACAAATCGTCGCCGACCAACTGCGTGTGGTGGCCCAACGCGACGGTGAGCTTCTTCCACCCGGCCCAATCGCCTTCGGCGCAGCCGTCCTCAATGGAAATAATGGGGAATTTCTTCTGCAAACCGGCGTAGAACGCGACCATCTCTTCGCCGGTGCGCTCCGAGCCGTCGGACTTTTTGAAAATGTATTTGTCTTTTTTCTTGTCGTAAAATTCCGACGCCGCCACATCCAGCGCAAAGTAAACATCCTTGCCGAGTTTGTAGCCCGCCTCCTTGACGGCCTTGGCGATGACTTCGAGTGCGGCGACATTGCTCTCCAATTTCGGCGCGAAGCCGCCTTCGTCACCCACGGCAGTGGACATCCCCCGGCCCTTGAGCACTTTTTTCAAGGCGTGGAAAATCTCCGCGCCCATGCGCAGCGCGTCGCGGAATGACTCGGCGCCCACCGGCATGATCATGAATTCCTGGATGTCGATCGGGGCGTCGGAGTGCGCGCCGCCGTTCATAATGTTCATCATCGGCACGGGCAAAACTTTCGCGTTCGGGCCGCCAATATATTTATACAGCGGCTGCTTCAGCATGTTGGCCGCGGCATGGGCGGTGGCGAGCGACACACCCAGAATCGCATTCGCGCCGAGCTTCCCTTTGTTCTCCGTGCCGTCGAGCTTGATCATCTCGCGGTCGATGCCGACCTGGTCGGTCGGGTCCCAACCATCCAACGCCGGGGCGAGAACGGAATTCACATTGTCCACCGCGGTCATCACGCCCTTGCCGTTGTAGCGCTTGTGGTTCGCGCCTTTAGGCAGGCGTTTTGCCGCGACATCGCCATCGCGCAGTTCGTGGGCTTCGTGCTCGCCCGTGCTCGCGCCGGAAGGCACCGCGGCGCGCCCGAGGGTGCCGCAGCAAAGTTTCACGTCCACCTCGAGGGTGGGGTTTCCGCGTGAGTCCAGAATCTCGCGCGCATGGATTTCGGAAATGGTGCTCATGTCAGCCATGCAGCAAGCCACGCGCCAACCCCGGAGTCAAGGGGAAGTATGAACGGGAGGTGTGCGATGCCTAACGGTGGCCGTGTTCAGCCTTTTCAAATTACCCACCTTCCTCTATGTTCCGCCCCGATGAGCGCGCAAACTCCCCACTCTTGGAAATTCTTCCGCATCGGCGGCGTGGACCAGGTCACGTTCCGCAACGGCGCGGACTTGATGCACCTCGGCCAGCTCGACCAAAAATTGTGGATGACGCTCGCCATGCCCACTCGCGGCGTGGAATTCGACCCGCGCACGGCCGACCTGATTGACACCGACAAGGATGGCCGCATCCGCCCGCCGGAAGTTCTGGCCGCCGTCCATTGGGCCACACACGCGCTTAAAGATCCGGGTGGCTTGCTCAAAGGCGGCGATACCCTTCCGCTCGCGGCCATTCAGGATGCCAACATCCTCGCGGGCGCGCAACGCATCCTGGCGAGTCTCAAAAAATCCACCGCCACGGAAATCTCCCTCGCCGATGTGTCCGACACGGTGAAAATTTTTGCCGAGACGCGTTTCAACGGCGACGGCATCGTCATCGTCACCATGGCAGAAAACGCGGCCGACCAACAGACCATCACCGATATCATCGCCACCCTCGGGCCAGTCACTGACCGCAGCGGCCAGCCGGGAATCAACCAGGCGAAACTCGACCAATTTTTCACTGACGCCCAAACCCTCTCCGACTGGGCCGCCAAGGGGGAAGCCGACCGGCAGTTGACGCCCCTCGGCCTTGAAGGCACCACCCTCGCCGCCAATGCCGTGCGCGCCGTGAAGGTGAAAGTGGACGATTATTTCGGTCGTTGCCGCCTCGCCGCGTATGACGAGTGCTCACTCCCCGCGCTCAACCCCGAACAAAATGATTACGAAGCCATCGCCGCGCAGAATTTGACCATCAGTGCGCAGGAAGTCGCCAACCTGCCACTCGCGAAAGCCGCCGCGAACCAACCGCTGCCGCTGGCCGGAGCCGTAAACCCCGCCTGGGCCGCCGCGCTGGAAACTCTCGCCACGCAGGCAGTCGCGCCATTGCTGGGTGGCGGGAAAAGCGTGCTCACCGAAGCGGATTGGGTGGTGGTGCAGGCGAGGCTAGCTTTATTTTCCGAATGGACCGCCGGCAAACCTGTCACCGCCATCGAGTCCCTTGGCCTCCCGCGCTTGCGTGAGCTCATCAAATCCGGCGCGCAGCCCCGACTGGCGGAATTGATCAAGCAGGATGCCGCGCTGGAATGGGAGTTCAATCAATTCGCCGCGGTGGAAAAACTCCTGCGCTATCAAAAAGATTTGGCGAAGCTCCTTTCCAATTTCGTGAACTTTGCGGATTTTTATGGCCGCAAATGGTCTGTGTTCCAATCCGGCACGCTCTTCCTCGACAACCGCAGCTACAACCTCTGCATTGACGTGTCGGACCCGAGCCGCCATTCGCTGCTCGCCCATCTCGCTGGTGCCTACCTCGCCTATTGCGACCTCACTCGCGCTGACGGGGAAAAACGCCAAATTGTCGCCATCATCACCGACGGCGATTCGGACAACCTCATCGTCGGTCGCAACGGCGTCTTCTACGACCGTACCGGCAAGGACTGGGACGCCAGCATCGCCAAAATCGTCGCCAACCCCATCAGCATCCGCCAGGGCTTTTGGTCGCCGTATAAAAAAGTGGCGCGCCTCATCTCCGACCAAGTCGCCAAACGAGCGGCGGCAATGGACGCTACCACACAGCAAAAAATCACTACTCAGGCTCAAACCGTGGCGGAAATGGAAAAAAACCCGCCACCACCGCCGCCGCCCAATAAAATCGACCCCGGCACCTTGGCTGCGATTGGCCTCGTGCTCACCACGTTGCTAGGCGCCATCGGCACTTTCGTGGCGGCAATTCTTGGACGAAATCCGATTGAAATTCCGTTTATCTTAATCGGCCTGGGCCTGGCCATCTCCCTGCCTTCGACGTTTTTGGCGTTCTTGAAACTGCGCAAGCGCAACTTAGGCCCCATCCTCGACGCCAATGGCTGGGCGATTAATAACTCTGCCAAGATGAACATCCCGTTTGGCCGTTCGTTGACCGACATGCCGCACCTACCCGCAGGCGCGGAACGGGCCATGGCCGATCCGTTCGCGGAGAAAAAACCGCCAGTGCTGCTTTATGGCACCTTCGTCATGACGCTAGCCCTGGGAATTATCTTCTGGGTCTTGGTCTGGCCCAATCGGGTGGCCATTTTGGACAAAATCGTCGGGCATACGCCCCCACCCGAGAAGATTTCTGCCGCCGCTGCCGCCACCACCACTTCCACCACAACTAAGAAGTGATCGGATTGGCAGTGCGCGGCAATTTATCTCCGCGCGGAAACGTGTGCGACGGATACTTACACCGCCGGAGGCGAAGGACGCTTGAATACGAGGGAGATGATGAACAGCACCAGGAACACGAGGAATAAAACCTTCGCGATGGTTGCCGCCAAGCCCTCAATGGCCCAGAAACCCAAGAGTCCCGCGACGATGGCAATTAGGAGGAATGCTAGAGTGTAGCGAAGCATGGTGTTGAATGGGTTGAGGTTGACTGTATGCCACAACGTAGTCCTCGCCCTATCTACGCGCAAGGGGCTGGCCGCATTTTTTACATGTCCTTTAATCGCCAAATACCTGGGGTAAATGCTTCAGCCGTCTTACTGGCGCTGCTTTTTTGAATTTCCGGGGGTCAATTTTGCGGGCTTTCCAAAACGCCCGGCAGCATTTATATGTGGGGGTATGAAAAACCGCCAACTCCTCGTCGTCGAGGACGACGCCAACATCCGCCGCGGCGTCGTGGACATTTTGGAAAGCGAGGGCTACGCCGTCACCGAAGCGCATAATGGCGCCGAGGGCCTCAAGCTGTTTAAACAAAACAAGTACGACCTCGTGCTGCTCGACTTGATGATGCCCGAGATGAGCGGCTACGACGTCTGCCGCGAAATCCGCAAACGCGACACGCAAACCCCCATCCTCATCCTCACGGCCAAGAGCCAGGAAATCGACAAGGTCGTCGGCCTCGAACTTGGCGCGGATGATTATATCACCAAGCCTTTCGGCGTGCGCGAACTCATCGCCCGCGTCGGCGCCGCGCTGCGCCGCGCCCATGTCGGCGGCGAAGGCGCACCCACCCCGCTGCCCGATGAATTCGCCTTTGGCCGTGTCACCATCCGCTCCAAACAATTTGAAGCCGTCCGCAACGGCAAGGTGCTGACCCTCACGCCGCGCGAGCTCAAGCTGATTGAACTCTTCCTCAACAAGCCGAACGAAGCGCTCTCGCGCCAATACCTGCTCGATCAAGCTTGGGGCATCGACTACCTCGGCACTACTCGCACTCTCGACCAGCACATTGCGCAACTCCGCAAAAAAATTGACCCTGATGAAGACGGCGACCCCGTGCTCGTCACCGTCCATGGTGTCGGCTACCGCTACAAACCGCCCGGCGAGAAAAAATAAACGGCAAAAACATTCCAGGCAAAACCGCCTGAAACTCCTTTCCTCATCCCGGGTTTTGCCTTGAACAAACAACTGCCGAATGCACTTAGATTTTCGTTTTGTAGTTTCAATTTTCCCCCATCCCATGCCCCACTCCGGCAAATTTTTCCGCTATCTTGCGCCCTCGGCTTTTCTCGTCACCAGCGTGACTGCCGCCACGGTACCCACGCCCGCCCCTGCGCCGGATGCCCCAGCGGCTACTTCGCTTCTGCGCCCCACCGATGTCAAAACCAATGACACCGCCGACAAGGCTTCGGGATTCCAAACCACCGCCACAGTTGCTCCCAGTGCTTACAAAAACCAGCAGGAAAGTGCGGCCGAGGATGTGATTATCCGCATCGCCGCGGTCAAGGCGATTGCGGCCAAGCCGATGGATGACACCATTGGCAAAGATGCCCAACAGGTTGTCGCGCGCGCCGTTGTCCTGGATGTAAACCGCTCCAAATCCGGTTTGAAAATTGGCAGCGTCATTTACCTGCTTTATGGTTATG
>DATHOB010000079.1:0-2165 GCA_035485355.1 Opitutales bacterium
GCACGAGCGGAGCACGGCCATCCACTGTGCGGAGTCGAGCGAGCCACCCACATCACTCGCCTCGGGCAAAAGTATGTGGTATTTAAGGTCGACGATGCGGGTCGTCTTATCGGCGCGTTCCAGATAGCGCCCCACTTGCAGAAAATCGTAACCCTCCTCGCGTGGATAGGTGGCATGGGTCAGCCCTTGGAAAGCGTGCATCTTGCTTTTGAGTTCGCGGAAGAAATCATGCACGCCACTGCGCCAGACTTTTTTGGCGTTGGTGGATTTCAGGAACAAATACAACTCGTTCATGGACTCCCACATTTCGGCGGAAATCTGGTCGCGCACCATGCGGGCGTTCTCGCGTGCGGCGAAAACGCAGGAGAGAATGGAGCTTGGGTTGTCTTTGCTAAAAGTCACAAAGTCCGTCACGGCCAGACTGTCGGCCTTGTCGTAATGCTTGGCAAAGGACTCTTCATCGCACAACGCCCGCAGGATCGGCAGCCAGTGGTGTTTTATTTTCTCGTCGTCCAAATTCGAAAAATCCAGCAACAATTGCAAATTAACCTCCAACAGACGGGCCAGATTCTCCGCCCGCTCGATGTAACGGCTGAGCCAAAAGAGACTGTCGGCAACGCGAGATAACATGGGGGGTGGGGTAAGGATGAGGGAGGAGGGGCCGGAGGGAAAGATTTATTACTGTTCGTAGCCGGAATCATGCCGAATTCGACGGGCCTTGCCGGGCGACCTGCGGCATCAATTCCATCATTGACCCCGCGGGCCTTTGCTGGTTCTTTGGACAGTTTCCCGCTAGGCGAACTGCCGTCTGGCGAACCCATTTCCGCCGTGACCTTTACCATCGAAGAAGTATCCGCCACCCGTAAAACGCTGGTGGTCTCCGTCCCTGTCGAGCAAATCGCCGCCGAGGAAAAGACCATCCTGGGTGAGTTCAGCCAGTCCGTGCGCCTGCCCGGCTTCCGCCCCGGCAAGGCACCCGCTGACATGGTCAAGCGTCGCTATGCCAAGGAGATCGGTGAGGAGCTCCAACGCAAAGTTGCCAGCCACGCCTACGAGTTCGCCATCAAAGAATCGAAGCTCAACGTGTATGCCGCAGTGGATGTCGCAGGCGACACCATCACCGCCACCCAGCCGGCCGAGTTGAAAATCACGGTGGACGTGCAGCCCGAATTTAACGTACCCGAATACAAAGACATACCCATCACCGTCCCGCCTAGCGAGGTGACGGATGCGGATGTGGACAACGCCATCACCGAATTGCGCATGCAGCGCGCGGATTACGCAGTGGTTGAGCGCCCCGCCGCCGCCGGTGACTTCGTCCGGCTCAACTACACTGGCACGCTCAAGGGCAAACCCATTGCGGAAATTGCCCCGGATCGCGCCATTTACGGCACCCAGCACGGCACTTGGGAAGAAGCCGGCTCGACCACCGCCCCGGGCGTCCGCGCCGTGGTGGACGGCATCATCGGCCTCAAGGCTGGCGACAAAAAGGATGTGACCCACGAATTCCCCGCCGGTTTTGAAGTGGCCGACCTCGCAGGCCAAACCGGCACTTACGCTCTCGAAGTCCTGGAAGTGCGCGAGAAACGCCCCGCCGCGCTTGACGATGCTTTTCTGAAATCGCTCCAGTGCGATAACCTTGAGCAATTGCGCACCCGGGTGCGCGATGATTTGCTGTCCAACAAGCAGCAGCAAAGCCAGGCCGCCGGCCGCGAACAAGTCGTCAAGGCCCTCGCCGCCGCAGTAGATTTCCCGCTTCCGGAAAGCGCCATCGAGAGCGAAACGCAGAATTTGCTGCGGGACTTTATGGAGCGCCAGATGCGCGCCGGCGCCACCGAGGCCGATTTTGAAAAAAAGAAGGACGAGCTGTTCAAGAGCGCACGCGAAGCCGCGGGCAACCGCGTCAAGCTGCTCATGATCCTCCTCAAAATCGCCGAAAAGGAAGCCATTAAGGTCGAAAACGAAGACCTCAATCGCCGCATCATGCAGGAAGCGATGATGACGCGCCAGCGCCCGGAGCAAATCGTCAAGCAATTGCAGGCGGACCGCTCGCTATTGGTGAATTTCCAGCGCTCCATCCTGCACGCGAAGACACTTGATTTTGTCGTCCAGCAGGCTAAGGTCACCGTAGCCGCACCCGCGGCGTAATTTCCTTTTTCCTTTTT
>DATHOB010000080.1:0-12131 GCA_035485355.1 Opitutales bacterium
GAGGTAATTTTGGCGACGAGAGCGGAAGTTGTCACCAACGCCCGTGCGGCGCAGTCCTGCATGACAAAGGCGACACGCTCGGCGGGGAAATCCGGATCCATCGGGACGTAGTAGGCGCCAGCCTCCAATATGCCGAGGAAGGCCACATACATATCCAGCCCGCGCGGAAGCCAGAGCACCACCGCGTCACCCGCGCCGATGCCGAGACCGCGCAAATAATGGGCAAACTTTAGCGAACGATCACGCAACCCGGCATAAGTCAGTTCCGTCCCCTCGCAGCGCAGGGCGATTTGTTGAGGGAGCCGACGTGCGGACGCGGCAAATACACCGTGCAGGAGTTCATCCGTGAGGAACTCCGGGCGTCGCGAACCGGCCATCGCCGACGAAATCGATGGGGATGGGGACGCGATGCCAGAAGGGAGTTTACCAGACAAAGCCACGGGGAGGGTAGATTATGCCAACATTACGCAGGCAACAGGCAAGGAATGAAACACGGAAAAGACCGTGAAGTTTTTGTGAAATCCAACTTTAGCATCTTGTTAACGCATACATACTTGTGCCAGACTGCTCCCACAGACAATGTAGTTAGGTGTCCGTTTTCAGTCATACCACTCCCGCACCCGACCAAGGCGCTGCGGTTCGTTTCGTAAGGCGTGACGAGGTGGCATTGTGGGCCGCGGAGGGATTGCTAACAACAGCGGAACGGGAAGAATTTGCCCGAGATAAAAATGCGCCACGGCGGGAAATGCGGATGTTGACACGCGCGTTGTTGCGCGAATGGCTGGGCGAACTTTTGCAGATCAGCGCGGGGGAAGTGCCGCTTATACGGACGCTATCGGGCCGCTTGGAGTTGACGTCACCAGGAGAATGGAGCTTCAGTGTCGCGACCCGCTGGGACTATGGGGTTGTGGCATTGCGCCAAACGGAGTTGGGCCAAGTAGGGGTTGATATTGAAAAAAATGAATCTGCGGAATTAGCCGAGCTGCTGAAAGCGCCGGTGGTAACAAATAAAGAAAGGGCGCAGATTGAGACACTCCCCCCGCCTACTCATGCCGCGGCCATGCTGCGATTGTGGGTGCGCAAAGAGGCGGTGGCCAAGGCGATGGGAATGGGAGTGGAAATTTTCGACCGGGGATTGGATCTGTCCCCACTTTCACCCGAAGAAAATCTACCTGGGCAAACCTTGGCCCTCGAAGGACGGCGTTGGCTGGTGCGGGATATTACAGCACCCCAGGGATATGTGGCCGCGGTGGCGGTCGCCACACGCAAATAAACGAGAAAAATATTTTTCTAATTGTCAACCCGTACCCAAATCAGTAATAAAGACCGTTTGCCTATCCGCACCCACGAACCCCGCGCATGAACATCCACGAATACCAAGCCAAGCAACTCTTTCGCGATTACGGCGTGCCGGTGGCGCGCGGCACAGTGGCCAAAGCCCCGGGAGAATTTGACTCCGCGCTCGCTGAGCTGCCCGCGGGCAAAATCGTGGTCAAAAGCCAGATCCACGCCGGTGGCCGCGGCAAGGGCAAGTTTACCGACGGTTTCGCTGGCGGGGTGAAAATCGCCAATGATGCCGCGCAGGCGAAGGAATTTGCGGGCAAAATGCTGGGCAACACGCTCGTCACCCACCAGACCGGCCCGGCCGGCCGCAAGGTCCAGACCATTTTCTTCACCGAGGCCACCGGCATCACCAAGGAGTATTATCTCGCCATTTTGCTCGACCGCGTCACCAGCCAGCCGGTCATCATCGCCTCAACGGAAGGCGGTATGGACATTGAGCACGTCGCCGCGCACACCCCGGAAAAGATTTTGCGCCGCCATGTTGACCCGGCTTTGGGCTTGCGCGCGTTTCAATCGCGGGAAATCGCCTATCGTCTCGGTTTCGGTGAAGATCAGATCAAACAATTCAGTAAGTTGCTGGATGGCCTTTACAAACTATTTTGGGAAAAGGATTGTGCGATGGTGGAAATCAATCCGCTTATCCTCACTCCCGATGGCCGGGTTGAGGCATTGGACGCGAAAGTATCCTTTGACGACAATGCGCTCTACCGTCATCCCGAAATTCTCGCCTTACGGGATTTGAATGAGGAAGACCCGAAGGAAATCGAGGCCTCCAAATATAGCCTCAATTATATCGCGCTGGACGGGAACATTGCCTGCCTGGTCAATGGTGCGGGTCTGGCGATGGCGACGATGGACATCATCCAATACTTTGGCGGCAAGCCAGCAAACTTCCTCGACGTCGGCGGCGGCGCGACGGAAGAGCAGGTCACTTCCGCCTTCCGCATCATTTTGAGCGACCCGGCGGTAAAGGGAATATTGGTGAACATTTTCGGCGGCATCATGAAGTGCGACATCATTGCCCGGGGCGTCATCGCTGCGGCGCGCAATGTGCAAATCAAGGTGCCGCTCGTCGTGCGGCTCGAAGGCACCAATGTGCAACTGGGGCGCGACATTCTCGCCCAAAGCGGCCTGGCCATCACCCCGGCTACTTCGCTTTCCGATGCGGCGCAAAAGATTGTCGCTGCCTTGAAATAATCTACCCCAACTTTTCCATGAGCGTCCTCGTCAATAAAAACACCCGCCTGCTGGTGCAGGGCATCACCGGCAAAGCCGGAAGTTTCCACGCGCAGCAATGTCTGGAATACGGAACCAACGTAGTGGCGGGCGTAACGCCAGGGCGTGGCGGTCAAAAATTTTTGGATCGCGTGCCGATTTACAATACCGTGCGCGAGGCCGTCGAGCATACTGGAGCGAATGCCTCCATGGTGTTTGTGCCCCCGGCGTTTGCGGCGGACTCGCTGCTCGAAGCATTGGACGCCGAGTTGCCGCTCATTGTCTGCATCACTGAAGGCATTCCAGTGCGTGACATGTTGCTGGTGAAACAACGCTTGCTGCGCAGCAAATCCCGGCTCATTGGCCCGAATTGCCCCGGCATCATCACCCCGGGCGAATGCAAAATTGGCATCATGCCCGGTTACATCCACCGCCCCGGCAAGGTGGGAATTGTTTCGCGCTCGGGAACACTCACCTACGAAGCAGTGTGGCAAATCACTTCGCGCGGACTGGGCCAAAGCACCTGCATCGGCATCGGCGGCGACCCGGTAAACGGCACGAGCCACCTCGACGCGGTCAAGATGTTCAACGAAGACGCGCAGACGGAAGCGATTATTTTGATTGGTGAAATTGGCGGCGATGCAGAGGAAGTGGCCGCGGCCTACATCAAAACGGAAGTGCGCAAGCCGGTGGCGGCGTTTATCGCCGGGGCCACCGCGCCAGCCGGGCGCCGCATGGGCCACGCTGGGGCGATTGTCTCGGGATCCAGCGGTTCGGCGGCGGCGAAAATTGCGGCGTTGCGCGAAGCGGGGATCGCCATTTCTCCCACCCCGTCGGACATCGCAGAAACATTAATGACCCGTTATCGCGGTTGAACATGAACGTTTTGTAATCTAAACTAATATACCTGCAACATACAGGATTAATCACTCATATAAGCAAATCTTTTCCTTCACTGAGTGTGGCGCAAATCGGAGATATCGATACAGCCAAACAAATTTCGAACACGTGTTGGAAAATTACTTGCACTTTTTGTACATCGGCTTTAAGCTGAATTAATCGTCTGATTAGATTGACGATACTTGGATACGCTCAACGAACAAACCAGAATAAATCCTGCAACAATAACAAATCATGGCTAAGAAACGTAAAACACTCGCGCGCGCCCCTGGCATGACGCAAATCTCCATCAGCCTCCCCGAAGGCCTCGTCGGCAAGATCGATGAAATGGCGGATGCGGAAAATCGCAACCGTTCTAACTTCATCGCGACCGTGCTAGAGTCCCTGTCGGGTGAACGTGGTGTTAAAGCCGCTGAAGGTTCGAAGAGGTTTGGTTAATTCCGGATTGGGTTGCGCAAACCCAGCCGCCGGTTGCTCAATCGGTAGGTTTTCCGCGGGACTTCACCGTGAAGTTTCGTACTTGTTTGAACTGAATTGCGCTGGCTTTTAAGCCCGGTAATTTCTGTTCATTCACAGGCAAACAGTCAGTGCTGTTTGCCTGTTTTTTTTGGATGAATGCTTTGCCGCGTGAGCGAAAATTTATTTTTGCTTATGAACTGCGACGGCGAATGATCAGCCATCCGGTGGCGAAAATAAAAATTGCCGACAATTTTATCACCCCAGAAGTGGTGGTGGTGTAAGTTGTGTTTGCTGAGAAAGGTGCGGTCAGCGAGTGGATGGTTTCGTCCGGTGTTGCCAGGCCGTATGAATTTGGGTTGATGTTGTTTGAAGTTGTCTGGTCTCTGGCCGATTTTGCGCCAGTACTGTTGACTTGGGCATTCACCGTTAATGATGCATCAGATGACGTTTGCCCGGTTCGATTCGATGCGGCAGCAGATGAACTACGCGCAAGTTTCGTGGCAACACCTGGTGCAAGCAACGAGGCGTCCGGTGACGATGCGGCATTAATTTCCGAATTTGAAATGGAATTGGTTGCTTCCTCGTTGGATGGGGCACTTGCTTCCCCGTAAACCAAAATGCCGGCGGTTGCATTCGTAATTGCATCCTCTGGCAAAACGTAAGCCAGAACCGGATTTCCTCCACCAATGGAAGTTGAGGAAGTTTGCATCGTGGCCGAGGACGCCGGATGGGACTTTTGACCGAAGTCCACTGGTGCCCTCGCTCCACCCGCAGCCAGGGCATTGACTGATGATGGATTGGCTGATGCGCCGGAGCCCGCAGTCGTATTTGAAGCCACATTAAGCACCCCGATGGCTTGCACCTCGGGGCCCGGCGAGCCGGTGGTCGGCCAAGGGTCGTAAATCGGGTCGCCAAAGGCGTCCACAGAATACGCGCCGTTGCCAACCACCGCCACCAGCCGGACATAACGAATATTTTGCAAATCGAGTAATCCGGCGGCGACGAACGGATGTTGCGCCAATTGGGCCAAGTCAAACGGCACCCCCCAGGATAGCCCATACGCGTTCACCGCTTTGCCAAAGAGATTATAAATGAGGGTGGGATTTGAGACCATGTACGTCCAGGGCTTTTGCGTGGGCTTGGGATTTAAATCCACACTGGGAAAACGCGCAAAATTGACCCCGTCGCTCGACACTTCGACATAGGCCAGCTTGGAAAACACCTGCGTGCCGGATTTGCCGCGCACGTTGAAAGCATTGCCAAAGGCGACGAAATCCGGCCCGGGGCCATCGGCAATGGGCGTGGCAAAGGCCAGCGTGATGGAGCCAGGTGACACTCCCGCCGCAATGTCCGCCGCGGAAAGATCACCGAGGGAGACCACATCGAAAACATTTCCAGTGACCGGCCCCAGGGCGGTATTCGCGTCGAGAAATTCCGTGTCAATGAGCTTGGGATTCGCGGGGGAATAATTGACAACGCTACCAGCCCACTCGACAAATGCCGGGTTGACTTGCTGCTCCAAGTTCGCGCCGGAATAGGGGGCGACTCCATCGCCGGCAGGACCAACAAAACCGGGAACGGGCTGGTCCGCCGCCGTACTGCCGTTTTCCGGGTCGAAGCCCAGTGCAAACGGCGGGGTGGGCGACGTGGATGGCCAATTGGATATTACCAGCTGCGCGCGAGCGCCGCCCCAGCCGCCCAGCGTCAGTATAATCACAAGGAGTATTGGCAACGCGAAATGATGGCGCAGGTTCATGCAGAGAAGCAAATGATAGCTTAGGCGAGGCTTTCATTACGGCGGCGCTTGCGCCAGTAGGCCACGCCCAGCGCCGCCGCGGCGGCTAACCATGCGGCTTGCGCCGGTTCGGGGACGTTTTGCACGGTGTCGAATCCATAAACCAGGGAGCTGCCGCTGCTAAAATCGGACTGCCAGAGATAGCTGACGTAATCGCTGCCATTGGCGGAAAACGCACCGACGGTGTATGCCCCACCCAGATCGTCCGCATTGTCTTCGGGATCAAGCACGCCGCCGATACCACTTCCAGGATTATAATAGAATAAACCCGGAGCGCCAAAACCCGCCGCCCAGATGCGGCCCTCCGCATCGACGGCGAGGCTGCCGACCACGTCATCGCTAAAAGTGTGAATGAGTAAAGCATTGCTGAGGGTGAGCGCAATGGAAGTCCGGATGGCATTTTGAATTTGCGCGGCGGTGAATTCGTAAACGCTGTTGTTATCGTTATCTCCGACATAAACGTTGCCACCTCCGTCCACCGCGAGGCCGGCGCTGAACTCCCCCGCCGGGTCCACCACCATTTGCTGCGTGCCGCTTAGGGTGACGTAGCTGATAGAGTTGTCGCCGTTGATGTCATTTTGCCCGGCCACATAAACGCCCGATGCTCCCGCCGGGGCGGCCGCGTAATTTTGCAACGTGCTGTTACTGGAATAACCAGGAGTCGCCGGGGTCGAAGGATTGAATTGATACACCGCGGAATTGGTGAATTCCCCCACCCCAAACACGGCGGTCGTAGAGTTGAGCACGGTGACGAAACTCGGATCCATATCCGGCGGCGTGCTAAAACTGGTCAAAGCCGCCGAACCGAAATTATTCTGCACGTAGAGGGCTTGGTTGTTGCCGTAAACCAGTCGGCCATCGGGCAGGTTGGAATACGCCACGACCCCGGAACCACCTTCGGGGGCGGTTAAGTCCGGCAAATCCAGTGTGACCCAAGCATGGGCGGTATTGGTCAGCGCACCAGCAAGGCCGAGGCCCGCAAGCACGCAACGCGTGAATTTCTTGGAAAACAGATGAGAATGAATCGGATTGAGCATGGAATGAAGGCAGCCCGTGGCGCGCGGGCCGGTACGGATGCCCTCCCAATATCCCGCACAGGCACAAAGCACGAAGCCCACCCGTGCGCTCAATTGATTAAAGCGCTATTCCCGCGTGGCCATCATCCTCCTTGCCTGGACGTTCAACCGCGAAAGCATCCAAGGTTGGGCCTGTCCCACTCGTCTTCTGGCTTCCGATAATGGCCGCCTGCGCCTTCCCATAACACAAAATCCGCGCGAGGCGGCATTTCGGCAACAGTGGCTCTTGCAGGCGGCGCGACCGGTTACAGCGGCGCGACCGCGTCCGAATTACACGGACTTCCGTTTGCGAGACAGGCAATTTGGCGCGCGACCTCAGTGGAATGAAGCCACACACCGGTTAAAAGAACATTGGAACCGTGAAATCAAACCCGGTGGAAGGCAACTTTAATTCAACTGCGCATGAAAATCTCGCAGTTGGAAAAGTTTTTTCCCCAGCTTGAAATAGTTCAAGTTAGAATACATATCAACGCATCCGGATATGTCAATACATTATTTTCAGGACTTGCGCCCAACCAGAAAAACCGAATTTCGGCCAGTGCTTACGGAGACGCGGTCGCGCCGGAGGCGGACGGTGGCGTGGGAGCCGCGGAATTGGCACTCGCCGCCGCGCCACTACTGCCAGCGGCTGGCCCGGGTCGGCCACCACCACCGGCAGTTGCGGGCGGGGCTTCGACAGGTTCGCCATTAACGATGACATTTTTGTAAACCAGATTGTCCACTTCGCCATGCGAAAGGGGGGCCGGGCTGCGGAGGGTGACGTTGATATTCTCAAAAGTGAAATTGCCGATGGTGTCGCCCAGCGTGCCACGCTGGGGGTTGGCGACGTTGCCGCGCAGACCACCGAAGGAGCCGAAGCTGCCGGTGATGTTGCTCACGACAATGTTATCGATGCTGCGCGCCGGGCCGGGCTGACCCTGGAGGTCGAAGTATTGCGTCCACGGCGCGACGCCGACCATGCTGCCCGTGCCGTTGAGTGTGATGTGGTCGAGCGTGATGTTGGAATAATGCTGCGGGGTGTCGGGCCGGAGTTTGAGGGTGAGCATTTTCGCGTTACCCATGATGGTGCAGTTGCGGGCCAGGACATTGCGGACAATGGTCGCCTCGCTGCCGCAAGTGAGCAGGCCGTTGCCATTGCCGATGAGGCAGTTCTCGATCAGAATGTTTTCATCGGGCGGGCTGTCGGTGTCCAAATCGGCATGCGGGCCTTTGCTGCCCTTGAGGGCGATGTCGTCGTCGTTGTTGGAAATCTGGCAACTCTGGATGTACAAGTTCTGGCAACTGTCTACATCGATGCCGTCCGTGCTGGGGGAGCCACCGGGGGCGTTAATGCTGAGGCTGATGATATGGACGTCACTGCAATGGTAGAGGTGCAGATTCCAAAAACCGGAGTCCTGAAAGGAAATGCCCTCGACTCGGACGTCGGTGCAACGGTCGATGAACATCAGGCGTGGGCGGGGGACATCAAGATTGGCCGCGCCCCGCGCCCCGCGGAACGCCGCCCAATAGGGTGCGCCGTTGCCGTTGAGTTGGCCTTGGCCGGTGATGCGGACGTGATCCATTTGCGTGGCGTTGACGAGCGCGACCGGCCAGGCGGTGAAGTGGCCCTCGATACGGGTCTGCTGGGTCGGATAGTCGGCGATGTTTTGCGAACCGAGCAAGACCGCGCCTTCGTCCAAATACATCTCGACACCTTTTTTCAGGAAGATGGAGCCGCTGAGAAAAGTGCCTTTGGGGATTTCGAGCACGCCGCCGCCAGCCGCGTTGGCGGCATCAATGGCTTTTTGAATGGCGGCCGTGTTCATCGTCGTGCCGTCGGCCACCGCGCCGTAATCGGTGATGACATAGTGCTTGAGCTTGGACGGCGTGGAATCGGCCGATTTCGAATCGGCCGGCATGAACGCGGGCAAAGTGTAGGGTGCCGGGGTGGAGGCAGAGGCGCTCGACGCTGGCGGGCCAGGTTGTGCGGGCGCCGTGCCTTGCGCAATCAAGGCATTGCCCAGCACCATTGAAAAAGCGGAAACGCAGACGACAAGTTTACGGACACGAGGGGTATTCATGGGGTGAAGGGGATTTCTACCCGGTATTCCCCAAAACGCAAACCCATACCGCAAAGTTACCGTGGCCCATTGGGCCGTGCTACATGCTCGTCCGCGAGCGGAAATTGCGACCATATGGCACCACCATCAAAGGTTTGAAAGAGCGCATGTTGGCCTTTTTCATTAAAAACCGCATTGGCGCCATGCATTTCATCCAAAAAATGGATTATTCCATAACCTGCATCTGGGGTGGACTGCACGGGGCTGAAACGCGGCGTGACGGTTTGCCAATTTTTTCCACCATCATGGGTAACGTGCAACTTCACGCCCTCGTGCACCAGCATGTCGCTCATGGAAAAGGCAAACATCTCACCGAATGAGTAATTCCCATTCTGGCGGACCGCGTCCGCGGGCAGTTCCGCGCCCGGCGTCCAAGTCTCGCCGCCATCCTCCGTGGTATAAAAAATCATCGCCGCGTCGTGCTGACTGGAAATCTCGCCAAAGGCATCCTTTGCATACTCGAACATGTCCACGGCCATCAGGCCATGCTGCGCGTCAAAAAACACCGGCTGCCGGACATGGAAAAAATCGTCGTGAAATTTCCCCACGGGAATGGGAAGCGCCAGATCGTGCCAGGTTTTTCCGAGGTTTGTGGTTAGCAATATACGAATGATTCCTCTGGGCTTTTCGTCATCCAGGGTGTTGTCAAAAGTGATGATGGCCTTTGCTGGCGGGTAATACGCCATTTGTTCGCCGGCAATGTTACTGGTGGTGATTTCCCCAGACCGCGTTCCGCCCCCAGGTGTGGCGCCGGGGGCAATAAAAGGAATCACGCTCCAGGTGGCACCACCATCGCTCGTCGCAAAATATTGCGAGTCACAGCTTCCTGCGCCTATATCTTGGGAAACAGCCCAGCCATTTTTGTCGTCGGTAAAATGCAATTCTTGGGGATGATTGTCGTTCGGGGTGGATGTCCATGTGGCACCTCCATCGGTGGTGCGCCACAAAACGGACGTGTCCTTGTCAAACAACCCGGCTGCGTTGGTCTGGTAGCTGCCTTCATAAAACAACGCCGTCTGCGCATCGAAAAAGCATTCTCCGCCATGCCCCCACTGGGTTTTGCCCGGAGCCGGGCGGGCATAACTGGAGGGCGTGACATCCTTCCACGTCTTTCCTCCATCCACCGTTCGCATAAGACGCTCGCCCACCCAATCCCAGCAGACGCCAGCGTCCATCATGTGGATGGCGCGGGCGGCATCCGGGTCAACTGCCGCCGGGGCCGAGTGCTTGGAACAACCACCAAGCGCGACCATCATCGCCAACAGTATGGCCGATAAATGCCGATCAAGGCTGCCATCCCGGTGGTAACTCTGGAACATTTTATCACAACTGAATCTTAATCCCCCGGCGCAAATACGTGGGTACATCAAGGTCTTCGCCTTCGAAGAAGTTGCGTTCGGTGGCGTCGAAATAGCCGCGTTGCTCGTCCTCGCCGACGAAGTGGAATTCGTTTTGCGGCGCGCCGCCGTCCTTATGGCCGCGCAGTTTAGACTCGTGCACGGGCGGAGCCGCGGGCGGCACCGCGGCCGCAGGCGGACGGGCGAATATCGCGGGGGCGACATTGGCGCCGCTGGCGGTCAGACCATCGGCCCGCAGTCCGGCGGGGGCGGTGCGCAGCGAAGCGACCGAACCGCCTTTGGCGCGGACTTCCGTGGTGCCGATGACGCAGATTTCGAGTTTGCCCGAAAGGCTTTCGTCGATCACCGCGCCTAAAACCGTTTGCTCGCGGCTGCCAAATTTTTCGGCGATGACGGCGACAATTTCGTTCACGCGCGCAAGGCTCAGCTCCGGCCCGCCAACAATATTTACCAGGAGGCGGTCGGCGCGGCGGGAAAGCTCGGGAGTGTGCAGGAGCGGGCAGAGCATCAAGTCGTGCAGGGCCTCGGCAACGCAATTTTCGCCGGAGCCGTGGCCGAGGCCAAAGAGCGTCTTGCCGCCACGGGGCGTGAACGTGCGGCGCAGCGTGGCAAAATCAAGATTGATGAGACCGGTGTGAAACAATATCGCGGAAATGGAGCGGATGGCGCGGCCAATCCAGGCGTCGGCCTGGCCAAAGGCGTCGAGCACCGTGGCGTCGTCGGGCAAATGCTGGAGCAGCAAATCGTTGGGCAGGGGGATGACGGCGTCGCAAGTCTGGCGCAAGTCGGCGAGGGCCTGGTCGGCAATTTGCCGACGGCGGCCGCCCTCGTTGGTGAACGGCAACATGACAAACGCGACGACGAGCGCGCCGGTTTGCGAGGCGATTTGCGCAATGACGGGCGACGCACCGCTGCCCGTGCCACCACCCAACCCGGCGACGATGAAAACCAAGTCCATGCCCTGAAAGATTTTGGCGATACGTTCGCGGTCGGCCTCGGCGGCATTGCGGCCAACTTCGGCTTCGCCCCCCGTGCCGACACCGCGGGTGAGGGAGCGGCCAATGAGCAATTTCTCAGGCGCGGGTGAGGAATTGAGCGATTGCGCATCCGTATTCAACGCGGCAATGCGCAGGCGCAGGCTGACGTGGTCGAGCTGCAGGCGGTCCACCGCATTGGTGCCCGCACCACCCACACCGACGATTTTCACGCGCACCCCATCCTCGGGCATATTGCCAGAAATGAGGTTGTCAGTGGGAGCAGGAGGTAAGGCGGAGGTGCTCATGGAAAAATAATTAGGTAAAAATTAAATCACGCGCCGAGCCAGCGGGCCATCTGGCTCATGATGCCATCGCCCCCGCGCGCGGGTGATTTCTGATTTTCGCGTTTGGGCGCATTGAGGGCAAAGAGGAGCAGACCGACTGCGGTGCTGTATTCGGGGCCGCGGAGGGACTCGGTGAGCCACGCAGGCTCGACTGGGCGGCGGGCGGGCAGGCCGAGAATGCGCTCGGCGACGCGCTCGATCATCGGCAAGCGCGAAGTGCCGCCGGTGAGGATAACGCCCGCGGCGACATCCTCGGGCGTAAGAAACGTGGCAAGGTGTTTCTTGATAATGGAGAAAAGTTCCTCCACCCGGGCTTCGAGAATCTGGCAAATGGCGAGGCGCGGGATGTAGCGGTCGCCGACACTTTTATCGCCCACCATCCAGACTTTTTCCGAGCGGGCCTGCACATCCACCATCGCTTGGCCGAAACTCAGTTTCACCTTCTCCGCGTGCTTGCGACTGATGCGCAGGCCGAGGCTCAGGTCGTTGGTCAAATGGTCGCCGCCGATGGGGATGACGCCGGTCTTGACGATGTGCCCGTCGCGGTAGAGCGCGTAATCGGTG
>DATHOB010000081.1:0-2361 GCA_035485355.1 Opitutales bacterium
TCGGGAAGGAAATATCGGATGCCCTGTTAAAAATGCCGCTCGTGGCGACTATCGAACAGCAAGCCGGGCGCGCCGAACGCGGAGAAGACACTTGGGGGCCGAACCAATGCGAATTTCACGTTGAACTTAAACATCCTCCAGAATACCCGCCCATTCCCGCCAAGGATGAAGCCCAAGTCGCCCAGGATATCGACGCGGCACTCAAGAAAATTCCCGGCATTAATTACGAAATCAAAACCTTTTTGGGCGATCGTATCGGCGAGACCATTGGCGGTGAGACGCAGCCGGTCGTCATCAATATTTTTGGAGATGACCTCGATGAATTGGATAACAAAGCGAACGAGATTGTGGCCGTGCTGACGGACCTTGGCTCGGATGACGCCGCGGTTTCCGCACCGCCCGGTTCGCCCATCATCGACGTCAAATTGCGCGGTGAGCGGCTGACGGAGTTGGGTTTCCGCCCGGTGGAAGTGCTGGAAGCCGTGCAAAGCGCCTATGAAGGAACGGTGGTTGCGCAGACTTATGACGCTGGCGTTGTTTCCGATGTGGCAGTAATTCTCGACGAGGCCAGCCGGCGCAACCCGGCGGATGTCGGTGCGCTTCTCTTGCGCAACCCGGCGGGGTTGTTGGTGCCATTGCATGAATTGGCGGATGTCAATCTTACCAGTGGGCGTTATGACATCGCCCACAACGGTGCCCGCCGATTGCAAACGGTGACTTGCTCGCCCCCGGGTGGACATGATGTGGCGTCCTTTGTCGCCGAGGCCCAAGCGCAAATTGCGGCCAAGGTGAAACTGCCCAAAGGTGTGTATCTCGAATACGCGGGTGAGGCGCAGGCCGCCGCCGCCGCGCGCAATGAGTTGATGCTGCATGTCGGCATCGCGCTCATTGGTATATTGATGTTGTTGTATATTGTGCTGGGCAATTGGCGCAACCTGTCGCTGGTGTTGGTGAATTTGCCCTTTGCCTTGGTCGGTGGCGTATTTGCGGCATATTTGACCAGCACCCTGGCCGAGCCCGACGCTTCGCAAACCCAATTGCATGCGCTTTATGAGGTGATGTTGAAGCTGCAAACCATGCTGCATGCCGGTGGGTTGAGTGGATTGTCTATGGGTTCGTGGGTCGGCTTTGTGACGCTTTTCGGCATTACCACTCGCAATACCATCATGTTATTGTCGCACTACGAGCACTTGGTCAGCGTTGAAGGGCAGCCGTGGAATGCGGCTACGGTCATTCGCGGCGCGAGTGAACGTTTGAATCCGATTTTAATGACGGCGTTGGTGACGGCACTGGGCTTGCTGCCACTGGCCATGGGCAGCGGCGAGGCGGGCCGCGAAATCGAGGGTCCGATGGCGGTGGTCATTCTCGGTGGTTTGATCACCTCAACCGCGCTGAATCTACTTGTAATGCCTACACTGGCGGGATTGTGGTTCAAGCCACGAGTGAAGGAGTAGTGATGTTCTGAAACAAATCACCGCGTCGGAATTTTTTCGGAGATGGCAGCGCCAATGGCGAGACTGGCGGTCGCCGCGGGGGAAGGCGCGTTGACGACGTGCAGAATGCCCGTGCCTTGCTCGAAGTGAAAATCTTCGATCAGTGCGCCATCAGCGGTCATTGCCTGAGCCCGTACACCCGTGCCCCCGGGTGCGAGGTCGTCCAGGCAAATTTCAGGTACGAGCTTTTGCAAAGAACGGCAAAACTCCTTCCGGGACAGGGAGCGGTGAATTTCATACGAACACATCTTGGGGTATTTTTTTAGGAATTTCCATAAGCCGGGGAAAGTCAATGCATCCGCAAGGTCACGGGGGTTGAAATCTGTCCAGCGGTATCCCTCGCGGGCGAAGGCCAGCACAGCATTGGGGCCGGCTTCCACCCCGCCGTGGATCAGCCGGGTGAAATGCACCCCCAAAAATGGAAATTGTGGATCCGGCACGGGGTAGATCAAATTGCGTGCGAGGTACTGGCGTTCGTGTTTGAGGGTGTAGTATTCGCCGCGAAAGGGGATGATTTTCGCTTGAGGTGTCATCCCCGCCGCACGCACCAACCGGTCGGAGTGCAAGCCACCGCAGGTGATGACAAACTGAGTTTCCAACTCGCCGTTTTTCGTCTCCACTATCCAACGATTGGACGTGTGGCGCATCGCAGTTACTTGGGTGTTAAGGCGAAGATCCCCGCCGAGGTTGCTGCAAAGTTCGGCGAGTTTTGCCGCCACCGCCGGGTAATCCACAATACCTTCCTGTGGGACGTGGATCGCCGCAAGGCCCGCGGCGTGGGGCTCAATTTCTCGGATTTGTTCGCGGGTCAGGCGGCGCATTCCGGTAAGGCCGTTGGCTTGCCCGCGTTGCCAAAGGGTGTCGAGTC
>DATHOB010000082.1:0-8173 GCA_035485355.1 Opitutales bacterium
GCTGGTTTCGCTGTGAACCTCATAGACGAGGCGCACGTTGTCCGTGGCGGGGCGCTCGCCTTTGGCGGCGAAGGGCGCTCGGAACGCCTTGGCGGTGAGAAGCACGCCACGCAGGAGGAGTCCGTTTCCGACTTCGACAGGTTTCGGTAAACTATCAGATTTTGATATGTCCATAATAATTGCTCTTGGTTAGTGGTTTCGACGGCGAGCACGCCGAAACCTTCGTATGCTTGGAGTTTTAGAATTGTTCCAATCTCCTTGCGTAGAAGTTGTTTCCACGGCTGCCGGGTCTGCGCCGAGCGGACTTTTTCTCCGCATTTGATGGTTGCGCGGCTGGCCCAATCATCGAGACGCTCCCCGATGGTGCGTTGCACGCGTGGCCCGCTTTTCATGCCGGTAGCCGCAACCTCAGCCTTCACGACGGCTTGGAGAAAATGTCGCGAGTACCTTACCCGGCGAATCCGGTTGAGCGGCAGAACCCAATCAGGAACAGCATCGTAGCACTTGGTCACGTATTTCAAAAAATAATCTAGCGTCTTGTCACGGATACGCCGCACGTCCGTCCACCCGTAGCCCCATTGCTGCGTGATCCATTTCTTGTCATAAGTGCCTCGGCGCAGCAAAATCGCGTGCCAATGCGGCCACGCTTCGCCGTCCGCATCCTCGCGCTGAAATTCCAATCCGATGAAATACTCCGTCGGGCCATACTTGGCGCGAAAGGCCTCCATGAAATCCGACGTACGGAGCACCCCGGCGACCCAGGCGTCCAGTGGGGTCTTGAATTTTGTACGGTCAATCGTGAAGGTGATCGTAACCGTGTTGCACAGATTAGGCGTCCGGAGGCTAAATTCCTTGCACAGGATGTATGCGCCGATGGGATGCCACCATGAACGCGGAATGAATTCTTTGAGGGTGATTTTCACGGCCTACTCCCTTTCGTTGAATCAACGATGGCTAGGATCGCGGCTCGGAGAGCCGCGGGTAATTTTTCCCAAGTCGTGACAACGCGCGCCAACTCGGGGCAGGACGCGACCGATACGTCGGTGCCTCCTTCAAGTACCCGGCTTTGCTCGGGTTTTGCTATCTCCTTGGCCTCAACGGCTTCCGGTTTAGAGTCTACTGAGTTCGAATCTCTCCAGCCCGACCATTTTTTCCTCCGCCTGGCGGAGCTTGAATTCGAAAAATTTTACCCGCTTCCCGTTCGTGGCGAAATTGTTACAAATTTTGACGGTCGGGACTTTATTTCGACAAATCCGGCGGTTTTGCCATTCTGAAAAATGGCCATGCCCGCCCCCTCCCCACTTCCTGAGCTTGCCGCGGTGTTTTTCCGGCTTGGCTGCACGTGCTTTGGTGGGCCGGTGGCGCATTTGGGATATTTTCACGAGGAATTTGTCGCCCGGCGCAAGTGGCTGGATGAGGCACACTTCACCGACCTCGTGGCTTTGTGCAATTTTCTCCCCGGCCCGGCGAGCAGCCAGGTGGTGTTTGCCATTGGCATGCAGCGCGCCGGGTTGGCGGGCGCGATGGTCGCCTCCCTCGCCTTTCTGCTGCCTTCGACGGTGATCATGATTGCCTTCGGGTATGGTCTCGCCGCGTTGGGTAATCCGCAAGCTGCCGGCTGGCTGCATGGTTTGAAAATTGCCGCGGCGGCGGTGGTCGCGCAGGCGGTGTGGGCCATGGCGCGGCGGTTGTGTCCCGATTTTCCCCGCGCGCTGCTTGGTCTGGCAGCGGCGGCCTTGGTCTTTTTTCTCCCCGGCCCTTACACGCAAATCGGCGCCATTGCGGCTGGAATGGCGATTGGGTTTCTGATTTTAAAAGTTTCGGGTTCCAGGTTTCGCGTTTCGAGCTCACCACCCCCGCATGCCTCCACTCAACTTGAAACGTTCAACTCGAAATCCGAAACCCGAAACTCAAAACTTAAAACTTCCCACGCGTGGGCGATCGCGGCCTTGGGGTTATATTTGTTGCTGCTCGTGCTGCTGCCCATGTTGGCCTCTAGCCACAGTTCGCACGTCTTCGCCAGTTTCTATCGCGCTGGGGCACTCGTTTTTGGTGGCGGGCATGTGGTGCTGCCGCTGCTGCGCGCCGAAGTGGTGCCACCCGGCTGGATTAATGATGGATCATTTCTAGCCGGTTATGGTGCGGCGCAGGCGCTCCCCGGGCCATTATTTTCCTTTGCCGCGTATTTGGGCACGGTGATTTTCGCCGGATCACATGCATGGCTGGGTGGCTTGCTGTGTTTATTGGCGATCTATTTGCCCGCGTGGCTCGTCATCGGCGGCGCGCTGCCCTTCTGGCACACGCTGCGGGCGAAAACCTGGGCACAAGGCGCGCTACGCGGCGCGAATGCGGCGGTGGTGGGCATATTATTGGCCGCACTCATTACCCCCATCGGCACTGAAGCCATTGGCAACTGGCTAGACTTGGCCGCGGCCATCGCCGCCTTCATCCTCCTCGATAAATTTCGCGCGCCACCCTGGGCGGTGGTGCTGCTCGCGGCGGTTTTTGGCGGTCTGCTTTAGTTTCCGGTTCTTAGTTGGCGCAGACCAAATTTTTCGCCATAATCGCCATTTATACCCAGCAAAAAAAACCTGGTACCATAATCTAGAGAACTGCTTCTCCGTGTCCGCCCCTACTCCATCAACATTCTCGCCCGACGAGCTGACGCGCTATTCGCGCCAGCTTGCGTTGCCGGGCGTGGGCTTGGAGGGCCAGGCGAAATTGCGCGACGCCCGGGTGTTATTAATCGGCTTGGGTGGCCTGGGTAGTCCCGTGGCGCTCTACCTCGCCGCCGCGGGCGTCGGCACCCTCGGTCTCGCGGAAATGGACGGCTTGGAAGCCCACAATCTGCACCGCCAGATTTTGCACGACACCCCTTGGGTCGGAATCTCCAAGCTGGCCAGCGCTTACGCGCGCCTGAGCAACCTCAACCCTTCGGTATTTTTGCGCGAACATGCCGAGGGCCTCACCCCCGCCAACGCGATGGAACTTTTTTCCGCATATGATATCATCGTGGATGGCGCGGATAATTTCCCCGCACGCTATCTGGCCAACGACACGGCGACGCGCGTCGGCCGCCCACTCGTCCATGGCAGCATTTTTCAATTTGAAGGCCAAATCTCCGTCTTCGACCCCGCGCAGGGTGGCCCGTGTTACCGCTGCCTTTTTCCAAAAATTCCCGCGCCGGGCGAAGTGCCGAATTGCGCGGAAGCGGGCGTCTTTGGCGCATTATGCGGTGTCATCGGCAGCGTCATGGCCATGGAGACATTAAAAATCATTCTCGGCCTCGGCGAATCTTTACGTGGACGACTGCTCGTTTTCGAAGCTTTGGGCGCGCTGGCCCGCACGGTAAAAATCAAGCGCGACCCCGACTGCCCTTGTTGTGGACCAAAACCCGATCCACGCATCGTCGCGCTTGACCCCGAACTTTATACCGGTGGCTGTGCCGTTGCCGCGCCAATGTCCCGCCGCAGTTCCAACACCAACGAACGCTTTTTGCGCGACCTCAATGCCTTGCGCGGAGATAAAAGCCCCACCAAATCCCCCATGCCCGACACACAGAATCCGCCCATTGAAGTCGACGTGCGCCAGGCGCGCGCGTGGCTCAATTCCAAAACTCCGCCCGTCGTGCTGGATGTGCGCGAACCTTACGAAGTCGCGATTTGCCAATTATCGGGCTGCCTCACCATACCCATGGCGCAAATTGCGGAAAAAATTGACGCCCTCCCACGTGACCGAGCCATTCTCGTCTATTGCCATCATGGCGGTCGCAGCCTGCAAGCGACCCGTTTTCTCCGGGCGAAAGGGCTTAGCCGTTCTTCCAGCCTGCGCGGCGGAATCAATGAATGGGCCGAAACGTTCGACCCCAAAATGCCGCGCTACTAAGCGCTCAGCGGCAAGGAGCCCGGTGTTTTTCCGTTGTGTTTGCTGTTGCCAAAAAACTTCAGCATCCGCCCCACCGTTTCCTTCATGTCTTTACGGGCGACTATGTGGTCGATGAGGCCGTGTTCGAGCAAAAATTCTGCGGTCTGGAATCCTTCCGGCAATTTTTTCTGCGTCGTTTCCTCAATGACGCGCGGGCCGGCAAAGCCGATGCGCGCACCGGGCTCCGCCAAAATCACGTCACCCAGCGAGGCGTAACTCGCCATCACCCCAGCCATGGTCGGGTCTGTCAAAATTGAAATATACGGCAGTCCCGCTTCGGCATGCCGGGCCAGCGCGGCGCTCGTCTTGGCCATCTGCATGAGGCTGTGAATGCCCTCATACATCCGTGCGCCGCCCGAGGCGGACACGACAATCACTGGAATTTTTCTCTCGGTCGCGCGTTCGATGGCACGCGTGATTTTTTCGCCGACCACCGCGCCCATGCTCGCGCCCAAAAAGCGAAAATCCATCACGGCCAGGCTAATCGGCAGTCCATTCATTGTGCCCGTGCCGGTAATGACCGCATCCGACAACCCGGTTTTTTTCCGATGCTGGGCCAGTTTGTCGCTATACGACGCTTCGCCAGTGAATTCCAGCGGATCGGCGGCCCGCAATCCGGTGTCAAATTCCTTCCAAGTGCCCTCATCAATCAGCAATGCCACGCGACGATGGCAATCCAAGGGGAAATGGTAACCGCTTTGCGGCACGACATTCCAGTTCGCCTCCAGGTCTTTTTTGTAGACTATCTCGCCCGTGACCGGGCATTTCTCCCACAGTCCTTTCGGAATGTCTTTCTTTTTGACCGTGACGGTCGAGTACTTCGGTTTGGTGAAATGAGGAGCCATGCGGTTACAGGTAAGGTTCAGATGCTAGGGACGAGGCAGCCAGCGTTCTTGTTCAAAACATAGTAGTGTTTTAATCCTCAGTGGGAAGCTGGAAGTTGATAATATTCACTTAATCCGTTAAAAATCAATAGCTTATAACCGCACCAAGCGTCTCGTTTTTTCGACGAATCCACGTCTTGGGAGCAGCTTTACCCATGGGCCAGCGTGGCGGCATCCAAGAACCCCGCTCCGCCTCGGCGGAGGACTTTGGCGCATTCATTGAGCGTCGCCCCCGTGGTAAAAACATCGTCCACTAGAATGTAGCGTTGGTCGAACTTAACCACCGCCCTTGGACTCAAGGCAAAGGCATCTTTCATGTTTTTCTCCCGGGCTTTGCGGTTGAGCCGCGTTTGGGTCGGCGTATTGCGCACCCGGACAATCAAGTCCTCGATGCCCGCCGCTTCACCTTCGGCAGCCATCGCCTCCGCCACCCACCTTGCCTGATTGAACCCGCGCCAGCGCATTCGGCGCGGATGCAGCGGTACCGGCACGAGCACAGCTCCGCGCACAAACTTTTTCAATGGCTCCATCTGGTGTACCAGTGCGCGCAGATCCCCGCGCAAATGCCAGCCTCCGCGATACTTCATTTCCACCACAAATTCCCGTGCGCCACCGGTTAAGAGCATTCCGGTGCGTCCCTCGCGAAATTCTGGCGATAGGTCTACACAGTTGGGGCAACGCCGCGCTCCCTCGACTTCACCAGGAAACGGCCATCCGCACGTTGCACAATGCGGCGCACGCGAAAACACAATTTTCTGCTGACAGTCTTCGCACATATGTTGCAGCGGCCCGGTTGGAATTGACCCGCCGCAACCCACACACCAGCGCGGAAAAACAACGTCAAGCACCGCGCGGGGAACATTCCATAACGAACGCCGAATATTTAACGTCCGCGACAGTGGCATCGCTGGTTGGATTCCAGCATTCATTCGGGGTTGGAGGTTGAATGTTCAATGTTGGATGCTCGCGGACAATTTCCCTTTGTTGCAACGACCACCAGCAATAAAATCACCGCCAGTATCGCGGCTGCGTCCCACCCCTCGGTCAGACTGCTGCCGCGATAGAAAAACATCGCCGACACCAACCCGGCATGCAGCCCAATCGCTGGCCAGAGCGAACCGCTCCGCAAAGTCAGCCCCCCCAGCACCAAGCCCAACATCCAAAGCGCAACGAATTGCGCCAAATCAAAATTTTCGGTGATGCCGAACGTCGTCCAGAATGCGACAAAGAATCCCGTGTCCCAATGCACGCCGGGCGCGACATGCAACCAGACACTCCCGGGCACCTTGAAATGCGTGTAGGCGAAAAACGCCGCCATTACATTAAGCGCCACCCAGGGCTGCCGCATCGCCGTGTAGCATATGCGCAAAATCATTCCGCGAAAAATGGTTTCCTCCAAAAATCCCAAAATCAGCCCGGCAAAAAGCGTGGTCGCAACCAACTCCACCACGTTGTCCGACCCCGACACAGTAGGATGAATACCCCGCCATACCGCCAACCCTAAAATCAGCCCCACCCCGCCCAGCCACCACCCGGCCGCGCATAGTGTCTTATTCTTCAGCGACAAACCGAGCGATTTCCACGACCACAAATGGCATTTGGTCATTAGCCACGGCAGCGCGAGGACGATAATCAACATCCGCAGCCGGTCGAAATAAACGTCCGGCCCCTTGTCGAGCAGCCATTGCGCATTGGCCGAATTGGTTTGATGGTGCCACCATTCCACGAGCCAATACGCCGGGGGCGTCAACACCGCCGCAATGACAAGCGAACCAACAAACACCGCCGCCAACAAAACCACGCCGCGCCAGGAGGATTGCTCCTCACTTAGGCCAAAGAGCATAAAGCGCGAATCGCGTTGGCGGAAAGATCCATTCATCTTGTGGCCTGATTTTTAACGTGATGTGTCCGGTTATTCCAGCAAACAATCCAATGCATGGAACTCTCCAACCAAGAACCAAAACACCAAAAGCTTTTTTATAAATCGAAAATCTTTCCGGGATTCAGCAAATTCCCGGGATCAATCGTTCGCTTGATCTGCTTGAGCAGCGTGTAGGACGCCACGTCCCGTTGCAGCGGCAGGTATGCTTTCTTGGATAAACCGATGCCGTGCTCACCGCTTACCGTGCCGCCAAGTTTCAGTGTTTCTACCGCAATTTCTGTCGCCGCTGCGCGCACGCGCGCCATTGCCTGCGCGTCGCCTTCATCGGTCAAATACGTCGGATGAAAATTCCCGTCACCCGCGTGGCCAAAAATCGCGCATTTCACGTCGTGAAGCTGGGTGATTTTTTCGATTTTACGCACCATGGCGACCAACTCACTCCGGGGAACGGTGACATCTTCCAAAATCGCCGTAGGTGCGGATTGAGCGAGTGCGGTATAGGCCATTCGCCGCGCCGAAGTCAGTCGGTCCGCCTCCGCGGCATCCCGGGCCTGACGCACTTCGATGGCCCCATGGGCGTGAGCCAATTCCGCCATTTTCGCCGCCTCCTCCGCCACCGCCACCGGATGTCCATCCGTTTCCATCAACAATAATGCGCCAGCATCGACCGGCAGGCCAATCTTCACCTGTGCTTCCACGCAGCGCAGCGTTGTTTGATCGAGAAACTCCAGCGTGCAAGGCAACAACCGCGCCGCGATAATTGCCGAGGCCGTGGCCAGCGCATCTTCCAACGTGCGATAAGTCGCCAATACGGCGGCTTTCGCAGCGGGCCGCGGCAAGAGCTTCAATAAAATTTTTGTGATAACACCCAGTGTTCCTTCCGAACCAATGAACAATTCGTGCAATGAATACCCCGCCACATCCTTGCGACATTTCGAACCGAGCCACGCCACTTCGCCATTCGGCAGCACGACCTCGAGCGCCAAAACGTAATCGCGCGTGACTCCATATTTGATGCCGCGCAAGCCGCCTGCGTTGCTCGCGACATTGCCGCCAATGGTCGAAGTTTTTATCGAGCCGGGATCGGGCGGATAAAATAACCCGTGCGCCGCGGCCGCCTCGTCAATGCGTTCGGTGATGACTCCGGGCTCAACCAACATCGTCAAATTCAGCGGATCCACTTCCAGAATTTTGTTGAGCTTGTGCAAACCCAGCACCACCGCGCCCGGCACCGGCACCGCACCACCGCTCAAACTCGTCCCCCCACCGCGTGGCACGACGGGGGCATGATGCTGCTGGCAGATCCGCACCACCGCCGCCACTTGCGCCGCATCACCTGGAAAAACAACTGCCACCGGAATTTGCGCATAACCCGCTGTCGCGTCTCGCGCATAGGGCGCCAGGTCCGCGGGGGTGATCAAAACATTTTCCGTCCCTGCGGCCATGCGCAAGACATCGACAAGGCTGCTCATGGCCCGATTCT
>DATHOB010000083.1:0-8935 GCA_035485355.1 Opitutales bacterium
CTTTTTGCTGGTGCTCGACGATTTGAAACACGAAAACTGGCCGCAGCAGGCCGCCTTGCTCGAAGCGCAGATGAAAACGCATGCCGATGACTGGAGCGCGCGCGCGCTGCCGTTTGGCAGCGAAATGGCGTGGGACTCCACCGGGCAGGAGGAAGTCTACGGAGTCACCAAATATTTTGGCCACGACGACAAGGCCCAGATCACCCTTGATTCGATTTTGGGTTACATGCCGTCCATCCCGCATTGGGGCTATAACGGCAACGCGCGGCGCTTTTGGGATTTTTATTACGGCGGCGCGCCCGGCGGCAGCAGCGAGCGGCAGCTCCACCACTACGGCTCGGGACTGAATGCGATTCCGGTGCTCTCAGCGTATCGCGACAATCCGGATGATTATTATTTGCTGCGCGTCGGCTACGGCGGCGCGATGGGCGGGCTGAGCAATATTGACCAGGAGGGCTTTGCCGGCACGGCGTTCCATTCCCTGCCCGAGCACATGGCGTGGGACACTTACTCCGGCGACTATGGCCCGAACTTTTTCGGTGTGGCGACGAACGCGGCGACGTATGTGATTGATCATCCCGAATTCGGCTGGCAGGCCTTCGGCGGGAATGTGCAGACAGCGGGCGATTGGGTGACGGTGCAGACGCTGGATTGCTTCCGCCAGCGGGTGTACATCGCGCCGCGCGGGTTGTGGCTCACGCTCGATGGCGGCAATATCGACCATGTGGAAATCAACACCAAGACACACGCAGTGCGCCTCGCCCTTGCGCCCGCGACCAAGGAAACGCCGCAGGCGTATCTGCGCATCGCGCAACCCGCGAAGGTGGACGACATTGGCATATATCACCCGGCGAAGCAACTGGCGCTCGACCACGAGGCGCTGGTGGTGCCGCTGGGCGCCGCGGTGACGACCGTGGAATTGACGGATGCGGCGCAGTAGGCTACTGGCGATAATGTGTCAATTCGACGATTATAACCCGAAACGGGCGCAGCAAGACTGCGCCCCTACAGGGGAACAAGGCGTTTTGTAGGGGCGCAGTCTTGCTGCGCCCGCCAAACCGATACTGTTCTGGCGCTGGCGCGGTTATTCCACTTTTAATTCGTCAGCAGATAATAAATGACATTGAAGCCGATAGGGTAGGCACGGCGGACGGAGAAGGTGTTGAAGTACGCTTCGTCCTCGCCTTCGCGCTCCCAGCCGTCGCTCACATCGGAATTATTGATGAAGAGGATGGTGATGTGCTTTTTGTCGTCGAGCCAGGCGCGGAAGTGCACGTTTTGCCATCCGTATTCGCGCGGGCGGGTGGGGATGGAGAGCGGGTCGTTGGGGTTATACGCGTAATTCAGGAATTGTTTGGTGGGCACCTGCAATTGGTTCATCGGGCCTTTGAGGTCGAAAATGCAGTGGAAAATCGGATGGTCGATGGTCAGCTCGGTCCAATTGCGGCCCGGGAGGACGTGG
The DNA here is from genome assembly GCA_035485355.1 of Opitutales bacterium. Lineage (GTDB taxonomy): Bacteria > Verrucomicrobiota > Verrucomicrobiia > Opitutales > JABDGR01 > JABDGR01. Next base: position 1,463 of record DATHOB010000083.1, read on the forward strand.
GACATCACATCAGCGAAATGGTCAAACGCGGCGTCGCCCCAGGTGTCGTTGATGAGCAACGTGCCGCCATTGAGGAGATAATTGTGCAGGGCCTTGGCCTCGTCGATGGTCAGCGCCAGGTATTCCACATGCTCCATGTAAATGAGCGGGTAGCGGCCAAGGTTGGGGTCGGTGAGCTTGATGACGATGGGGTCGGGGTTCACCTTCATCGAGCTGACTTGCTGAAGGCGGTAGGAGAAATTGATGTCGGCGTCGGGGAAATCCACCCACCAGCCGAGGCGGCGCGTGCCGACTTCGTTGTGGAAGAGGATGCGCGCGAAGGTGTAGGTGTCGTTTTCATACCCCGGGGCGTTTTTCCACACCGGCAAATCAACGCTGTGGTTGGGGGCGTCGCGGGCGGTTTTTAACGTGTCCTCGTTGACGATGTCGCCGCCTTCGAGGCGGATCATCGGGCCCTGGTCGCCCCCGGTGAAAAAGCCCCTCCCGCCACCACCACCGCGTCGGCCTCCGCCACCCCCTCCACCCGGCCCACCGCGCCCGCCAAAGCCCCCCGGGCCACCACCCCCGCCGAAGCTCCCGCCAAACCCGCCCAGGGTGCTAGGGTCGATGGGGTCGCCAATATTGCCGGTGGGAGTTTGGGCCACCAGCCAGCCGCCCAGCAAAAGCGCCGCGGCGGCAAGGAGGACGATGCGGCGGGAAGGTGGCATGGCGATAGCGCAAACCCCGACAAGGGGGCGGGCGCTGTGGGGAAGTTAAGCGCAACGGCGGAAGGGCCGCAAGCGGGAAGGGAAAACCTTGACGGCGGCGCGCCCGATTTTTTAGAATGACCCTTCCCCACTCACTGCCTGATGGTGTAATGGTAGCACAAGTGACTCTGACTCACTTTGTCTAGGTTCGAATCCTAGTCGGGCAACCAATTTTTTGGGGTGGGGGCGGTTCCGTGAGACTATAGAGACCTTGAGGTCTACCTTACTTAATTAGTGGTATGATGATCATTATGCTTTGGTCATTCGTCAAGCCTGCCTCATTGTGCTACGTTCCGACATAGGATTGCCTTTTGGCTAGAAAAAGCGAGAATACCGGTATGAAGACGAAGGTTTACCATTCCGACCCGGACATCCTTGGCGGAACTGTGGTGTTCGTCGGCACGCGTGTGCCGGTGCGGAGCCTGTTTGATCACTTGGAGGAAAATATCACGCTGGAAGCGTTTCTGGATGATTTCCCAACAGTGACACGCGAACAGTGTCTGGCGGTTTTGGAGGAGGCCAAGATGCGCACAGAGGAGGCAAAACTTCAGGTGGTAGTATAATTTGAGGGGCCACTTCTTCTGAAGCGCGGGCTAAAGCACCGCGCTACTTAAAACCTGCCATAGCGTTTAACGGCATTACTGGCTGGGCCCTCCGGAATTTAATTCGTGGCGAGTTTAATAATGCCGGTTCACATACAGTTTTCGGCGTTCAGCGCGGGGCGTCATAACCGCCGGGCACCCCGTCCTTGGACCAGACAAATTGAAAAAGCTCAATGCTGCGCGCGCGAAAGGCGGCGGCGCAACCGAGCAGGTAATAGCGCCACATGCGTTGAAAGCGTTCGCCGTAGCGGTCTCGAAATTGTGGCCATGCGCGCGTGAAGTTTTTCTCCCAGGCGAGCAACGTCCGGTCATAGCACGCGCCAAAATTGTGCACATCTTCGAGGACAAACAAGCCCTCGGCGGCATGGGCGACCTGGGCGGCAGACGGCAACTGGGAGTTCGGAAAAATGTAGGTCGCGATCCAGGGGTCGGGGCGCACATGCGAAATGGTGTCGCCGATGGTATGGCAGAGGAAAAGGCCGCCGGGCTTCAGGCATTGGTGGGCGGTGCGCATATAGGTGCGGTAGTTCTTGCTTCCGACGTGTTCCATCATGCCCACGCTGACGACGCGGTCGAACGGTTCGGCGAGTTCGCGATAATCCTGCAAGCGGATATAAACCGGCAAATCGCGGCAAAGATTTTGCGCGAATGCCTGTTGTTCCTTGGAAATGGTGATGCCGACCACTTCACAACCGTAGTGGCGCGCGGCATGGTTGGCCAAACCGCCCCAGCCGCAACCGATGTCGAGCAGCCGCATTCCCTTCCGCAGGCCCAATTTGCGGCAGATGAGGTCTATTTTTAAACGCTGGGCTTCATCCACGTCATCCGTGCCCTTGAAATAGGCGCACGAGTATTGCCAGGTCGGCCCCAGCATGGCGCCAAAGAAGTCATTGCCCAAATCGTAGTGGCGCAGGCCCACGACGCGGGAGCGATTTTTGGATTGCGGGTTGAACAAAAACGCCGCGCCCCAGGCCAAAATGGTGCGCAGGTTGATGGGCGTCTGCTGATCCAATTTTGCGGAAATGGCGCGAAAGAACATTTCGCTAAAGTCGTCGCAATCCCACCAGCCTTCCATGTAGGATTCGCCCATGGCCAAACTGCCACCCCGCAAGACCCGGGAGTAGAAATGGCGATTGTGGATGCGCAGGTCCCACGGTTGCGCGCCGTCCATATGGATGTTGGCGCGGGCAAAAACATCCGTGACCACCGCTTCCGCATGGCTGCGGCGCGGTTGGGCCATGGCGGATGAAAATCCGCGAAAAGTCGGTGTGTCGCAGGTGTTCATGGGGAGAGGGACTGAACCGGGGCTAGGCACGTGGAATCAGCTATCAATCGAGATCGCGTACATGCTTTTGGAATAGAACGAATCCTCGATTTCCCGGCGTGGCCGCCCGCATTGGCTTTGCAGTTGGTCAATCATGTCGTCTTCCTTGCCATACCCATAGTAGGGCGTTCTCTCGGTATAACGGCTCAACGGGGCTTTGCGGCGGGTGTTGTTTAACATTCCCGAAGGCGAGGCGCCCGCGGCGTGATTTCCGACTGAGCGTGTCTTGTTGGGCGTGCGCGGGACAGATATAGTGGATGTTTTCATGGATGTAGATGTTTTGGTTGTCATGGTAATTAGATTGTGATGGTGAAATTATTTTTTTCTTGAGCTACTTGGCGCCGTGACCGCGACCGGAGCCGGATTTTTTGCCGCCGCCGGTTTCTTTGTTGACGGTGCGCCAGGCGCGTTCCTCGGCTTTATCATGGGTGACGCCTTTTTCCTCATAGCTCTCCGCAATATGGCTCGCCATGCGTTTTTGTTTGTCGGTGTAGCTGCTTTTGTCGCCCTGTGGCATGGGTTTTTCCTCCAGAAATTTTCGTTGGATTGATGGTTGATGCAGGAAATTTTGCAGGAATGAATTTTGTCCCAATAGAATTCACATTGGCTAAAAATGCAAATGAGACGCCGAAAATTAACAATTATTTCATCACAATAAATATATTGGGATGGGTTAAACGACGAGTTTCCGAGGGGAAATTGATTGCCGTAGGGCAACACCCCAATACCCAACCGGTGATTATTGATATATATTGAATCTTGGTTGCCCAACTCTCACCCAACGCAATCAATCAATCCCATCCATCTTGTGAAAAATCAACACATCGCTTCGCTCTGCTTAATCCTGCTTGGGTCTGCCATGACTCCGCTACTTTCCGCGACCACGCCATTCACCGCCGAGACTGCCACCCCCGACTCCAAAATCGAGGATTCCGCCAAGAAGTCCTATAATTTCCGTGTGGTCTTGGAAGATCAAGTGCATGTGGCCAGCGCGGGCGGGATAGTCACCCTCACCGGCAATGTCGCCAACAAGGATCAAAAGGAATTGGCGGAAAACACCGCAAGTAACATTCCCGGTGTAATACGCGTGGTTGACCAAATCGTCGTGGCACCAGGAGATGCCGATCAACATTCCGATAGCTGGGTTGCTTTCAAGATTCGATACCAACTACTGGTGCATGCGCATGTCAGCGCGACCGACACGACGGTCAAAGTCAACCAGGGCATGGTGAGCTTGACCGGCTCCGCCGATAGTCAGGCGCAAAAAGATTTGACCGGAGTTTATGCCAAGGACGTGGATGGGGTAAAATCCGTCACCAATGACATCACGGTGAAACCCACCATTCCCTCAACCCCCAGTCCAACCGCGAGCTCCACGGGACCGACTACCACCCAAGTGGTAGTGGCCGAGGAACTCATTGATGACGCTTCCATCACGACCGAAGTCAAATACATGCTGGCCACCACGAAGTCCACGAGCGGCATCCACCCCAAGGTTGAGACCACGAATGGCGTGGTGGTCATTTCGGGCGATGCTCATTCCCCGACCGAGAAAGCCTTGGTCACGAAACTCACGGAAGACATCCGTGGGGTAAAATCCGTCACCAACAACATGGTCGTCCCCAATTCTTGAACCGGCTCGTCGCGGGCCAACTTCATTAAAGCTGAAACTTGCCCACTGAAAACAATCGGCCGGCAGGATGTTTGCTCGATATATTCTATGGTGTAAGTTGTGAGTCGGTTCAAATTCGGGTGGCTACCGAATCAATTTAAATTAAGGATTGCTGTGCAATGGAAAACGAAGGAGGCTGAAACCGATTATCGCTCAACTCCACCGGCGTCACAACGCCTTGGCTTCGCTCCGTCATGAAACGTATCACTGTCTTGCTGGCTGATGACCATACCGTTGTACGGGAAGGGTTCCGCGCCTTGCTGCGGGCCGAAGAGGACCTTGAAGTCATAGGCGAAGCGACCACTGGCCGCCTGGCGGTGGAAATGACCCGGCAATTGCAACCGGCGGTGGTGATTATGGACATTGCGATGCCCTTGCTCAACGGAGTGGAGGCCACCCGGCAAATTCGGGCGGCGTTTCCGATGACCAAAGTGCTCATTTTTTCAGCTTACAGCAGCGATGAATACATTGAGCGCGTCCTCACCGCTGGCGCGGATGGGTTTTTACTCAAGCAAAGTTCTTCCACGTTACTGGCCAAGGCCATCCGCAGTGTGGCCAAGGGCGAAACATTTTTTGATCCCGCCATCGCCAAGCATTTGATTACGAATTACCGCAAGTCGGCCCAGGCCGACCCGGCGACGCAGAAAATCAAACGCCTGAGTTCGCGCGAGGAGGAGATACTGCAGCTGGTGGCGGAGGGCTCGGCCAACAAGCAAATGGCGGACATACTTGGATTGAGCATCAAGACGATTGAAAAGCACCGGCAGCGCCTGATGAATAAACTGGGAATTCACAACACCGCCGGGTTGACGCGCTATGCGATCAACAACGGGGTCATTGAGGAAAAACGACAAGGCGAGAATAGTTAGCGAAAGTGTCCGCTGTGGAATCCGCGGGATGATTCATGGCGGCGATGAAAGTTTAGCCAAGTATGCGAGGGTTCCTTACTGGCAACACCCCAATGGCGCGAGCAAACGAGGCGTGATAACTTTCTGGCTAGTGCAAGCTTGCTGACGAGAGGCAAAAACTAGCAGCCGCAAACGCGAGCGCGGCCCAAACAATAAACGCTCTTATCCCCTTATTCTTCACTCCCATGAAACCCACCACTAAATCAATCCTATCGATCTATAAATTCACGTATATCGCCTGCCTTGGTGCGACAGCTACGCTGTTGCACGCGGCGCAGTCCGATAACGCCGATGCGACTTCGCCGAGTCTCGGTCAGGATACTCGGAACACTGCCCAGACCTTGAATAATGATGCCGATAAAACTGCCACCGACGCTGCCACGGGCGCGAAAACAATGAGCGCCGATGTGAAGCAAAAACTGGAGGATCGCATCAAGGACGCCGAGGATTTTTACCACTCCTTGCAATCCAAGAACGAAACCGGCATTCCGGATCGCGTGGTTGAACACGCCAAGGGGGTTTTGGTCATCACTCGCTGGATTGACGCGGCAGGGGCCGGAGTCGCGCAGGGCTACGCTATTGGCATGAAAAAATTGAGTGATGGCAGTTTCAGCCAGCCGGTTTTTTACAAGTTGGATGGGATCAACTCTGACGTGCAAGCGGCTGGGAAAAAGACGCAAACTTTCGCGTTCCTGATGTCGGACAAGGCGCTGTCCTCGCTCAATGACAGCTCGTTGGTTTGGAGCGGCAACATCAACGCGGTCGCCGGCGGCCACTCGGTCACCCAAACAACCCTAGATAACGCGGTGGACGTAATGCTCTATCAAAAATCGGCGGAACTGGATGTTGGTGCGGCGATTTCCGCCGTCAAACTCACCTACGATTTAGACAGCAACGCCCAGTATTACGGCAAATCCAATATTTCCGCACAGGTGATTTTATCTGGCAAGGCCCCTGCGGCGCCAGTGAGCGCCTCGGTGATTGCGACTAGTCTCAATCGGCAGGTGTCCGCCGCTACCCATTCGGTGGTTAATGGGACGGTCGCTCCCGGGGTTTCCAGTGCGCAATCTTCTGCCGCCGCGCCTGGCCAGATTGTGCCCAACACGGTGCAGGGTGCCCAGCAAACCGTCCACAATCTCCCGGTGGTTGGCCACTAAGAGGACGCACATGGCCCAAGCAGGCCATGCATAAACATCTTAATGTTAGTTCAACCTCACAAATAGAAAGGCAGCGTACCATGATTATTTCATTATGTGCCATTCCGATGATTGCCGCGGCCGGCTGGGCATTTCTCGTCTGGTTGGGCGGAGGTGGTCTCGGTTTCGCGCTGGTTGTCTTCGTCGTCCTCAAATTGCTGGGCAAATAAATCATTCTCAAAACTTCAACCCCTTACTTCCATGAATAAAGCAACTGGCTTAGCCTTGTTTGTCGTTGGCATCATCCTTGTCGTCTTTGGCATGAATGCCACGGACTCCCTGAGTTCGGACTTCTCCCGGTTTTTCACTGGCGCACCCACCGAAAAAGCCATCTGGCTTTTAATTGCGGGAGTGGTGTGTTCCATCACCGGGCTGGTGGGAATAGTCCGGGGCGGCCCACCCGTCAAATCCTAGCTGATTGGTCAATCAGCGTCGGAAATAGCCCCGAGTATTTCACGCAGCAATCAAACCCTAATCCATAAACACCATGACAACTGAAACTATCCGTAACGAATCACCCACCCACGAGATTATCCGCGGCAACTGGAATATTCTCAAGGGCAAGTTGAAGCAAAAATACGCCACCCTGACGGACAACGACCTTACCTATGCCCGCGGCAAGGAAGAGGAGCTCCTTGGACGCCTGGAAAAGGTCACGGGTCAGGAACGCAAGGAAATCGAACGCTTCATCAAGGAAAATTGCAAAAGCTGCACTAGCGAATAACAGCCCGTTATGCAGTTTAGTAGGGGAACGCGGGTCGCGCAAGTGGCCCGCGTTTCTTCATTTGGAAAATTGATCGGTTAACGCAAGCCACCCATGAAAACCACGGAACCGTCATCCCCCCCGGTGTTATCCGCCAACTTTCGCTGGCTGAGCACCGGCGAAGAGGCGATGCGGGAAATGCTGCTGGCGATTGAAAATGCCCGCAGCAGCATTCGCCTGGAGGTTTATATTTTCCAGCCCGGGGCGTTGGGGGAACAATTCCGCACCGCGTTGATTGCCGCCGCCCAGCGGAAAGTTCGTG
>DATHOB010000084.1:0-5840 GCA_035485355.1 Opitutales bacterium
CAGCATTTGCGATTCCAGCCCGGCGATGCGCGCTTGGAGCGCCGCGAGCATGGCGCGGATGGCGGGCAGGTTTTCCGTGCCCGCGCGGTGGCCGTGTTCCTGTTCGCCGCCGTATTGGACGTGAAGATTGGCACCGGTGGGAATTTTTAAAAATCCCGCGCCTTTGAGACCGCCAAATTTGTGCGCCGAGCCGGTGACGTAATCGCAGGCCAGCAGAGCTTGCGCGGGCAATTTGCCCAGCCACTGCGTGGCATCGCAATGAAACGGCACGCCGCGCGCACGGCAGATTTTCGCCGCTTCGGCCCAGGGTTGGAGCACGCCCGTCTCATTATTGGCGGCCAGCAGTGAAACCAACGCGACATCCCCCGTCTGTAATTCCGCATCGAGTTTATCCACTTGCGCCACGCCGTTGTGATCCGCGCGCAACAATTTAGTCCGACTGGGAAAATAATAATGCGCGGACTCCAGGACGCTGGGATGCTCGATGGCGGAAATGATGACGCGCGCGTGGGCGGCAGCGTTGCGGGCAAAGTGGGCGAAGACGGCGTTGTTGGCCTCCGTCGCGCCGGAGGTGAAAACATAATTTTGCGCATGGCCGCCGAGGAGCGAGGCGAACTGCTCGCGCGATTCCTCGAGCAACGCGTGGGCGCGGGCGGCGGCGCGATACGGGCTGGAGGGATTATGCCAGGCCTGCCCGGCGGTTTCGTGGGCGGCCACCAGCGCGGCGGGGTGCGGCGGCGTGGTCGCGTTGTAATCGAAATACGGCATGGCCGGATTGCTGGTTAGCGGCGGTCTGCAAATTCAGACGGGCGCAGCAAGACTGCGCCCCTACAATGAATCGCCACAGCATTGCTTACCGCCAGTATGAATGTAGGGGCGCAGTCTTGCTGCGCCCTCTCCAAATGAATTGTGGATATTGAAAACATGGCCGGAGGCGCGCGTCACTTGGCCGGCAAGGTCAGCACCTGGTTGGCGTGGAGGGCTTCGGGGGTGGAGAGCTTGTCGCGATTGGCGTTATAAATATCCTGCCAGCGGGAACGCGTGCCGTAAACCGCGAGGCTGATGGACATGAGTGTGTCATGGTCTTTCACGGTGTAAGTATTGGCTGAGGACGCGGTGGGAGTAACCGGGGTTGGCGTAACGGCGATGGTCGGGCGGACATTGGTCACCACGGGCCGAGTGGGCTGCGGAGGTGGGGTGATGACTGTCGGCGGCGTGGAGACGGGCGGCGGCCGGGTCGCATTGCCCAAGGGCACTGCGGTCAAACGCAAGCTGGAGCCGCCACCGAGTTGGTCGCGCAATTGCTGGTTTTCAGTCTGCAGCGACTTGATTTGGTCGATCAGGTCGGCTTCGTCGTATGCGCCAGTCGGGTGCATGGGCAGGCTGCGGGCAAAATTTTTCTTGGCGGTTTCAATCAACTCGGCCACGCGCGGGGCCTGGTCGGAATTCGGCAGCGCGGCGAGATATTTTTGAAAATGATAAATGGCGCCGATGGGGTCGTTCCTGACATTGAGCAGGAGCAGGCCGGTTTCGAGGTGGGATTCCGGAGCATCATCTTCGCGCGCATGGATGACTTTCGCAAACGCCGTCAGCGCATCGTCGGTGTTGTTTTCCTTGAGCATTTGCTCGCCGTATTGGTACTGGGGGTCGTTCGTTTCCGGGCCGATGGACAATTTCGCCGCATTCGGGCAACCCGCGGCCAACGCGAGCATGCCAAGGGCCAGGGTCGAGAAAAGGAAACGCCGGAGGTGCCAAAAAAAATGCATGAGGCGAAAATTTAGACGGCAAAACCCCGCTAATCAACGCTGATTGCGCACAATGTCGGCCTCATTCCCCCTGAAACGTCAAAACCAACTGCCGTTGGTGGGGGCGCAGGCGATGCTCCCACAGAAACAGGCCCTGCCACGTGCCGAGGAGCAGGCGGCCGTTTTTGAACGGGATGACTTCCGCGCTGCACGTGAGCGCCATTTTGATGTGGGCCGACATGTCGTCCGCGCCTTCCAGCGTATGGACGAAACCGGGATCGCCATCGGGGACCAGTTTGTCGAAGTAGTAATGCAAATCGCGGCGCGCGGAAGGGTCAGCGTTTTCCATGAGCACCAAACTGCAACTGGTGTGCTGGCAAAAAACGGTGACGGTGCCCTCGCGGAAACCGGAGTGACGCAGGGCTTCCTCGACCTGGGAGGTTATTTCATGCGTGCCCCGTCCGGGAGTACGGAAGGAAAGCAAATCAGTGCGGACGGGCATGGGAATAGTTTGACAGAAAATATTTCACGGGACGTCGTGACTCCGCATCCAAAGCGACAGAGGCAAACTTTTGCCGACGCAGCTAACAAACCACACCCAGGAACTTACTTCTGCACCACGGGGGGCGGGGGCAGGGCCGGATTGGGGGCATCCGGCAGGAGACTGGCGGCGGAAATATTGGGCTTGGGGGTGGTCGCGGCAGTTGCGGGCGGCGGTTGGGCAGGCTCGGCGGCCAATTGCATTTCGCCGACGTGGAGCGTCAATTGGATTTGCTGGCCGTCGCGCAGCACGCCGACGGTGACATCCTGATTGGGACGCAAATAAAATGCCGCCTGGCGCATGTCATCCTCGTTAGTAATGGTGGTGTTGCCAAGTTGGATGATTTGATCGCCAATTTTCAGGTCGGCGGTGCCGGCGGGGCCGCCGTATTCCACGCTATTGACGAGCTCGCGCACGCCTGTGGCGGAATCGCTGTGTTGTTCTCCGGCGAATCCGAGATGGCCATAGGCGACTTTGCCAGTGGTGAGAAGGTCGTCGCGCACGCGCAAAGCCGCGCGGGTGGGCAGGACGATGGATTCGCGGCTTTCCTTGAGCGAAGCAACCATGATGCCGACGAGCCGCCCCTGCAAATCCACCACCGGCGAGCCGTCTTCGCCGCCATCGGCGGGAATGGTGGTGCGCAAATGAAGGGTGGGCAGGACGCGGTTGCCCACTTTGCTATTGTAGCCTTGCAAATCGCCTCGAGAAGGGCCGGGCATTTGACCTTCCTTGCAGGTCACGGCCAAAAGCATGGAGCCGAGTTTGGGGAGATCCGGGCTATCCGCGAGGTCCAGCGCGGGAAATTCCTTCGGCATGGTCGAATCGTTGGGCAGGCGGACCACTTGCAGCAAGGCGACGTCCGTCACCGGATCGAGCCCTTTGACTTCGGCGGTATACGCGATGTCACCGCAGAGAATCCATACCCGCGAGGCATTTTGCAAATCGTGCGCGTGCGTGGTGAGAATGTCGCCGTTTTTGCTGACGAAAAAGCCGGTCCAAACGTAAGCAATGTCGGGCGCGCCGGGGGTGCTGGAAGGAATGGCTGCGTTGACGCGGACGACGGCCGGACTGATTTTATCAAAGAGCGACGTGTAACGGTTTTGCAGCGTCTCCAAAATATCCGGAATATCCGCCGGAGGATTTTTCGCCGCCGCTGGAACCGTGGGTGCGGGAATGGCCGCGGGTGTGATGGGCACCGACGATGAAACGGCAGCGGGCCGAGGCGATTGCCCGAAAGCGGACCCGGTGCAAACTGTTACCGCCATGCCGGCGGCCAGCAAACCTGCCAATTTAATCATGAGCAAAAAATCAGTACGCGGACTCTTCACCCAAAGTGGTGAAGGTGCCGTTGGTAAGCGAGTTGGAAGCATAGCGGATGCCGTTGGCATCCTCGGAAATGAAAGACACTGTGGCCGGGACTTTTTCACTGCTACTCGGGTTTACTGTGGAATCCAATGCGGTCTCGGCATACTTGGTTTCGGCAGTTTCCGGCAGCGGAGTCCCTTTGGGTTCGGCTGGTATCGAGGCTACGCGAATGGGCTGGTCGTCTACCGCAGCAACCACCGTCGCCTCAGGATTTACTGGCGGTGTGGCCTGCCCGGCGATACTTGGCAATATTGTACTAACCGGAGCAGTGGGGTTATAGGAAGAAAGTGTCATCGCCACTGCGCCCAGCGAAACTGCACCAAGCGTCACCCAGCGGGCGCGCCCTTGCATAATACTGGCTAACCAACTGGTGCGTTTGGGCACCGGGCCCACCGGATCGACCAAAGCACGCCATACCCGTTCGTTAAGTTCGCGGTCGAATCGCGCCCAATACTCCGGCCCCGGGCGTTCGTGACGCTTCAGGCGCAGGAGGTCTTCCAGCGTGATTTTACGCGGTGTTTGGTGAGGATCGGGCATGAAGGAAAGACGTGCGGGGGCGGGATTCAGCGAAGGTAATCTTGCAAATAGGATTGGAGTTGAAGTTTGGCGTAGTGGAGGCGGGAGCGCACGGTGCCCTCGGAGCATTCCATCACCTGGGCAATTTCCTGATGGCTCAAGCCTTCGATTTCAAAGAGAACCACTACGGTGCGATGATTAAGAGACAGACGTTGGAGCGCTTCGTTCAATTTTTCCTGCAACTCCTTGATGAGCGCTGGTTTATCCGTCTGCATCTTGTCGGCCAGCACCTCCGCCAATTCACTTTGGCTGACTTGTTCGTCTAGGTTTTCAAAACTGAAAAAACGGCGCAAACGGGAGCGCTTGAGGTGCGTCAGCGAGGTATTGACGGCAATCCGGTACAGCCAGGTGAAAAAGGACGAATCGCCTTTGAAAAGACGAATGTTGCGGAAGGCTTTGATGAAGGCCTCCTGAGTGAGGTCAGAGGCATCTTCGCGGTTGGAGGTCAGGTTGTAGATTATCGCATACAACCGCTCACGGTATTTCTGGATGAGCAGATCAAACGCGCGAATGTCACCGGTCTGCACCCGTTGCACCAAGGCCAAATCCACCTCGGCCTCCGCCGCATGTTCGGGGTGGGTCGAAATGAGGGATTTCGTATTGGCGAACAAACGCGACATAGCTGGGGGATATTCTCGGGATTTTTGCGAGTGACGCAAGGGCAGAATACGGAGCGGGAATTAAATAACGGTCTGAATGGGAGATTTCGGGGTGCATGGTAGGGTTTTGCCCCAATTGTAGCGTTAATTTTACATTTTGCATTTGCCGTTTTTTCAGTATACTTGCTGCTCCTCGTGTCCAACCCACTCACTCCCGAAATCGAACAAGACCTGCGCGAACAACTCAAACGTTGCTCGCCGGAAACCGTTGAAGGCGCCCTGCGCTACCGCACCACCGGCGACCCCGACGGCGTGGGGATGGTTGTCCTCGGCATCATCGAGCGCTTTCTTGATCCCGAAGTGCGACCACGTTTGCGCGCCGGCGGCGATGGCCTGCGCATTTTCGATGATCTGGGCATTGACTCGCTGACGATGGTCGAGGTCGTGATGCTGGTGGAAGAAGTGCTGCAAATCAAAATCAACAACGAGGAACTGCGCGACTTGCGGACGATTGGCGACGTGAAGACGTATATCAATTGCCGTGTGCGCGGGCTGCCGTTGCCGGAGCGCCCGGTGCATGTGCACGTCGCGGAAATCATCGCGCTGATGCCGCAACAGCCACCGTTCCTGTTTGTGCAGGAAGCGACCTTGCGTTCCGACGAGGCGCGCGGGGTGTATAAAATTGCCGGTGACGAATTTTTCCTCGAAGGACATTTCAAGAACAATCCCGTGCTGCCAGCTTCGATCATGCTCGAGGCGCTGGGCCAGTTGGCCGTGCTGTATTTGCTCAAAACCAAACGGGAAGAATTGACGGCACCGGTGTCGTCCAAAAAAATCTTTTTCACCGCGTGTGACGGCGTGCGCTGCCAGCGGATATGCAAACCGGGCGATTTGTTGACCCTGGTGGTCAAGCCCAAGCGCATCAAGCACCCGTTGGGAATGTTTGAAGGGCATATCACTTGCGGCACGGAGAAAGTGGCTTTCGCCGAGGAGATTTGCCTGACGTTCGACTAC
>DATHOB010000085.1:0-19761 GCA_035485355.1 Opitutales bacterium
GGGCCGCAATTTGGAAAAATCCACCGACTCTGCGGCTTTCCCGCGCAAATGGGCGTCTACCAGATGGGCAATTTCCGCGAGGTCAATTTCCGCGGCCTGCGCGCACAAAGCGGACTGTTCGTCGGTGGTTAATTTCTCCCAAAACTGAAAAATCTGGCCCTGCCCGGCATTGGTAAATGCGGTGCGCATAGTGGCGGACTCGGGCGGGTGGGCGGGGAGCGGCATGATTGAATGTGGAGATAGGCAATCAAAACAAAAACACGAATTACTCTGACTTTCAAAACTTAAACTTTCCAATCTCGCTTTATCCAATCCACTAGGGATTTCGGCTACGGCTGGTGCCCGTCGGCGGTTTTGACAATTGCTGGGGCAGCATCTCCAGATTGGAACCCGGTGAAGACCCGGTGAGCGGATCCACGTCAAGGCGGTAAATGGTCTCCTCCGGCTTGGCGTAAATCAGGCGTTCGCGGACGACATGTTCGAGAAACTCAGGATCAGTATCCATGCGCCTGAGAAATTCCTTTTGCTTATTCAATTCGAGGGTCTGGGCGGTCAATTCCGTTTGCGCTGCATCTTGTTTCTGTTGAAAATTTTCCACGTCAAATTGCGCATCGTGGATGAGCTTCGCGGCGTACGCGCTGCCCAGCACAAGCAGCAGCGCCAGCACCGCCGAGAGAATTTTATAAAATACCGGCGACTTCATATTATGGTATTAAACGCACACGAATTGCGCAATATTGGCAAGCGCAGAAGGGTGATTCCGGCGAATTAGCTGGGGCACGCATCACGACCAACCCGTGCAGATGAATAACGCCGGGATTATCAATGCGCCGTCGGCCAAGGCGGGCCCGAGCACCGGGCGCGCCGCCAATCGCGGAAACCCCGCCAGAATAATCAGCGCCGCGCCGGTTCCCGCGAGACCATATCTGCGGGCGGCACTGGCAATTGCCAATCCGGCAATTGCGAGCAGAGCGGCGAGGACGGCGGTGACGCGACAACCCCACAGCACCACGGCGGTTTTTACTCCCGCCCGTTTGTCGGCGGGGCCATCCTTTAAATCACATAACAAGGAATTGGCGGCAAACAGGGCGAACAGGGGGAGCCAAAAAGGTTGCAGCAGTGAATCGCGGAGACTGCCGTCCACCGGCAGGATTATGGCTGCGGCAGTCCACGCACCGGCGACTAAGACGGTTTTGACCATGGGCCATTTTTTCAGGGAACGGTAAGCCAGACCTATAAAGCCCAAGCCCATTCCGAGTACGATTTTCCACATGGGCAAATTCAGTGCGGCAATGGCTCCGCCGGTCATGGAAATCAAAATCAGGAAAAATATCATTCGCGAATGTTGCGGCACGGGCTGATCCAGCCAGTAATCCAGCGCGTAAGCGGCGCTGACGCCAAAGGCAAATAATGCGATTCCGGGCCAGGAAATTGGCTCGTGCGTCGCATGGGCAACAAGCAATACGGTCGAAAAACACACCGCCAATGGCCCGCCGAGCCACGCGCCCCGGCCCATTTTCTCCAGCAGTGACATCGGGAATTGAGCGTAAACATTAGGGCAACATTGTTGCGCCCATCAGGAAGCGGTCCGCCTCGCGCGCGGCGCCCCGGCCTTCATTGATAGCCCAGACCACGAGGCTTTGCCCGCGGCGGCAGTCTCCCGCGGCAAACACTCCGCGGACACTCGTGGTATATTTCCCGTGGTCGGCCTTGGCGTTGGTACGCGGGTCTCGTTCTACTTTGAGCGCATCCAGCAAGGGTTGTTCCGGCCCGAGAAAGCCCATCGCCAAAAGCACCAATTGCGCCGGAATAACGCGTTCGCTGCCCTTCACCGGCTGCGGGCCAAACTGCCCCGCCTCGTTCTTTTTCCATTCGACGTTGACGAGCTCCAGCCCGCCGACGCGACCATCGGCCTCAGTGACAAATTTGGTGGCGGTGACGAGATACTGGCGCGGGTCGGCGCCATATTTTGCGGCGGCTTCCTCCTGGCCGTAGTCGAGCTTGTAAACTTTCGGCCATTCGGGCCAGGGATTGTTATTGGCGCGTTCGAGCGGCGGCTTCCCCAAAATTTCCAGTTGCACCAGCGATTTGCAGCCGTGGCGCATCGAAGTGCCCACGCAGTCGGTGCCAGTGTCGCCCCCGCCAATGACGACGACATCCTTGCCGCGCGCATCAATCGGCGGGCGATTTGTGTCGGTGATACCCTGGTCGAGCAGAAATTTGGTGTTGGTTTGCAGGAACTCCATTGCGTAGTGCACCCCTGGGAATTCGCGACCGGGAATGGGCAAGTCGCGTGGCTTGGTCGCGCCGGTGCAGAGGATCACTGCGTCGAAATCCTTCAACAATTTTTCCGCGGCGTAGTTCACGCCGACTTCGATGTTGGTTCTAAAAATGATGCCCTCTTTCGCCATCAGATCCACGCGGCGTTGGACGACGTCTTGCTTGTCCAGCTTCATGTTGGGAATGCCATACATGAGCAGGCCGCCGATGCGGTCGGCGCGTTCGAAAACAGTGACGAGGTGTCCGGCGGAATTCAGTTGCGCGGCGCAGGCCAGCCCAGCCGGGCCGGAGCCGATGACGGCGACCTTTTTACCCGTGCGGTGGGCGGGGGGGTGGGGGAGTATCCAGCCTTCGTGCCAGCCTTTGTCGGCAATGGCATTCTCGATGCTCTTGATGGTTACCGGCGGATCGATCACGCCCAAAACGCACGAGCCTTCGCATGGGGCGGGGCAGACGCGCCCGGTGAATTCGGGAAAATTATTGGTGTGGTGCAGTCGCTCCAACGCCTCGTGCCACTGGTTTTTGAAGACGAGGTCGTTCCATTCTGGAATCAAATTGTTGATCGGGCAGCCGGAAGCCATGCCGCTGATGAGTTGGCCAGTGTGGCAGAACGGGGTGCCGCAATCCATGCAGCGCGCGCCCTGCGTCTGCAGTTCCTTGTCCTCACGGTGGAGGTGGAATTCATTCCAGTCCTTGACGCGTTCGGCGGGCGAGCGGTCGGAGCCGGTATCGCGTTTATAATCGAGGAAGCCAGAGGGTTTGCCCATGGGGTTATAGTGGAAAATTTTTACCGCGAAGGTGGGTTGGCGGGGAATGGATTAATTGCCGCCGACGCGAGACAAATCCTTCGCATTTGCCTCGAATGCCGCCAGCAGAGCCTGCTCGCCCGTGAAGCCTTGCAGTTCGACTTTCTTGATTTGCGTGAGCATCCGTTCGTAGTCCTTGGGGAATACTTTGGCAAATTTCGGCAGGTAATCGTTCCAGCCGGTGAGGATGCGTTTGGCCTTCGCCGAGCCGGTGAGCTGGGCGTGGCGTTCGATGTGAGTTTTGACCTCCGCGATTTCCGCATCTTCGCATTCAATGAGGCGGTAGAGGTTCACCATTTCGCGGTTGAGGTGCGTGCCAAATTGGCCGTCCTCATCGAGCACATAGGCGATGCCGCCGGACATGCCCGCGGCAAAGTTGCGCCCCGCCGGGCCGAGCACAACGACCGTCCCGCTGGTCATGTATTCGCAGCAATGGTCGCCCACGCTTTCGACGACCGCCAGTGCGCCGGAATTGCGCACGCAGAACCGCTCACCCGCC
Organism: Opitutales bacterium; assembly: GCA_035485355.1. Lineage (GTDB taxonomy): Bacteria > Verrucomicrobiota > Verrucomicrobiia > Opitutales > JABDGR01 > JABDGR01. The sequence goes on from DATHOB010000085.1 coordinate 3,586, forward strand.
ATGCCGTAGATGAAGACTTCGCCCGCAGTCGCACCGTAAAGCGCGACATTGCCGATGATCATGTTCACCGAGGGGTCAAAAGTGCTCGTCTTGGGCGGCGTGATAATGATGCGCCCGCCGGAAAGACCTTTGCCGACGTAGTCGTTGGCGTCGCCTTCGATGCGGATAGTGATGCCGCGGGGCATGGACGCGCCGAGGGATTGCCCGGCCGAGCCGGTGAAATTCAATTGGATGGTGTCGTCGGGCAAACCGGCGGGGCCATAGCGCCGCGTCAACTCGCTGCCGACCATCGTGCCGACGACGCGGTTGGTGTTTTTGCTCTTCAGATGGGCCACCACGCGCTCGCCCCGTTCCAACGCGGGTGCGCAGATCTTGAGCAAATGCGTCTGGTCGAGCGAAAGTTCCAAGCCGTGGTCTTGCGCCGACTGGCAGTATGTGCCGACTTCCGGCCCAACATTGGGCCGGTAAAGAATCTTCGAGAAGTCGAGCCCCTTGGCTTTCCAATGGTCCACGGCTTTGTTGACGGCCAGTTTATCCACACGGCCGACCATTTCATTAATGGTGCGGAAGCCGAGCTTGGCCATGTACTCGCGCAATTCCTGCGCGATGAAACGCATGAAGCGCACGGCGTATTCCGGGTCGCCGTTGTATTTCGCGCGCAGGCGCGGGTCCTGCGTGGCGATGCCGACCGGGCAGGTGTTGAGGTGGCACACCCGCATCATCAGGCAGCCGAGCGTGACCAGTGGCGCCGTGGCAAATCCGTATTCTTCCGCGCCGAGCAAGGTGGCGATGGCCACATCGCGCCCGGTTTTGAGCTGTCCGTCCGTCTCCACCACCACGCGGCTGCGGAGATTGTTCAACAGCAAAGTCTGGTTCGTCTCGGCCACACCGAGTTCCCAGGGCGCGCCGGCATGCTGGATGGAGGAGAGGGGTGAGGCCCCGGTGCCTCCATCGTGGCCGGAGATGAGAATCACGTCCGCCTTGCCCTTGGCGACGCCCGCGGCAATCGTGCCCACGCCGATTTCGGCGACGAGCTTGACGTTGATGCGCGCGTTGTGGTTGGCGTTTTTCAGGTCGTGGATGAGCTGCGCCAAGTCCTCGATGGAATAAATGTCGTGGTGCGGCGGGGGCGAGATGAGCCCGACGCCCGGGGTGGTGCCGCGCACTTTGGCAATGGGCGGGTAGACCTTGTGCCCGGGCAGTTCGCCGCCTTCGCCGGGCTTCGCGCCCTGGGCCATTTTAATCTGCAATTCCTGCGCGTTGACGAGGTAATAGCTCGTCACGCCAAAGCGCCCGCTGGCGACCTGTTTGATCGCGCTGTTTTTGCTGTCGCCGTTGGCCTCGAGTTGGTAGCGCGCGGGATCCTCGCCGCCTTCGCCGGTGTTGGATTTGCCGCCGAGCCGGTTCATGGCAATGGCGAGCGCCTCGTGCGCTTCCTTGGAAATGGAACCGTACGACATCGCCCCGGTCTTGAAGCGCTGGACAATGGCTTCGACCGATTCGACTTCCTCCAGCGGAATGGGCTTCTCCGCAAATTTGAATTCGAACATGCCGCGCAGCGTGCAGAGATTGCGCGATTGTTCGTCGATGAGTTTCGTGTACTCCTTGAAAATCACGAAGTCGTTCACCCGGGTCGCCTTTTGCAGCTTGTGGATAGATTGCGGATTCCACAGGTGGAACTCGCCTTCCGCGCGCCATTGGTAAACGCCGCCCGCTTCGAGCGCGCTATGGTCCTCGCCTTCGAGCGGCGGGAACGCGTGGCGGTGCCGCATCATGACTTCGCCCGCGATCACGTCGAGGTCGATGCCTTCAATGCGCGAGGCCGTGCGGTGGAAATACTTGTCCACCACATCGTGATTGATGCCGATGGCTTCGAACACCTGCGCGCCGCGGTAGCTGGCGTAGGTGGAGACGCCCATTTTCGCCATCGTCTTGATGACGCTTTTGACGCCCGCCTTGATGAAGTTTTTGCAGGCCTTTTCGTAATCCACGCTCAGCTTGCCGTCGTGGATTAGGTCGTAAAGCGTCTCAAAGGCCAGATAGGGATTGATGACATCCGCACCATAGCTGAACAGCAATGCGAAGTGATGCACCTCGCGCGGCTCGCCGGACTCGACAATGAGCGATACGAGGGTACGTGTGCCCTTGCGGATAAGATGGTGGTGCAACCCGGCCGTGGCCAGCAACGCGGGTATACCCGCGTGCTTTTTATCGATACCGCGGTCGCTGAGCACGAGCAGATTCGCGCCGCGCGCAATGGCGGCGTCGGCCGAGGCAAATAGGGCATCCAACGCCGAAGCCAAGCCTTTGCCACCCAACTCCGGTTCAAACAGAATCGGCAAATCCGCCGCTTGAAATCCTTCGCGCTTGATGTGGCGAAGTTTGGACAGCGTGGTGTTGTCGATGATCGGATCGTGCAGCTTGATGCGACGGCAGCTTTCCGGCTTCGGTTCGACCAGGTTGAGTTGCGTGCCGAGGAAAGTTTCCGACGCGGTGATGACGGCCTCGCGGATGGAGTCGATCGGGGGGTTCGTCACCTGCGCAAACAGTTGCTTGAAGTAATTATAAAGCAGCTTCGACTGGTTGGAGAGGACAGCCAGCGGAATGTCCGTGCCCATCGAGCCCAGCGGCTGCACCCCATCCTTACCCATCGGGGTCAGGAGAAACCGCAGGTCTTCATAAGTGTAGCCGAAGGCCTTCTGGCGTAAAAACACTGTTGCGTGGTCCACTCCATGCGCTTCGCCCGCGGGCAGGTCTTCGATTTTCAAGCGGTATTTATCCAGCCACTCGCCGTAGGGCAGCGCCTTGGCAAAAGTGTCTTTGATTTCCGCGTCATCCACGATGCGGCCTTGCTTGGTATCGACGAAAAACATCCGCCCGGGTTGCAGGCGCCCTTTGGCGGCGACATTCGCCGGGTCTACTTCGACCACGCCGACTTCCGAGGCCATGATTACGCGGTCGTCCTTGGTGACATAGTAGCGCGAGGGCCGCAGTCCGTTGCGGTCGAGCACGGCGCCGATGCAGACGCCGTCGGTGAAGGAAATCGACGCCGGGCCGTCCCATGGCTCCATCATGCAGGCGTGGTATTCGTAAAACGCGCGCTTTTCCTTGCTCATCGACTCGTGGTTTTCCCACGGTTCGGGAATCATCATCATCACCGCGTGCGGCAGGGCGCGGCCGGAGAGCACGAGGAATTCGAGGCAATTGTCAAACATCCCCGAGTCCGAGCCATCCTCCTGGATGATCGGGAGGATTTTCTTCATGTCCGCGGCGAACTCCCCGCCGGTGATTTGCGCCTGGCGCGCGTGCATCCAGTTCACATTGCCGCGCAGTGTGTTGATCTCGCCGTTGTGCGACATGTAACGGTTCGGGTGCGCGCGGAACCACGCCGGGAAAGTATTCGTCGAAAACCGCGAGTGCACCTGCGCCAGCGCGGACTCAAATTCCTTGTCGCGTAGGTCGGGGAAATAGTTTTCCAACTGCGTCGCCGTCAGCATCCCCTTGTAAATAAGCGTGCGCGCGGAAAAGCTGGTGACGAAGAACAGCGTGTCCTTCGCCGCAAAGCGCGGGCCGGTGTAGCGCAGCTTGTTCGAGGCTACGTGGCGGATGACGTAGAGTTTCCGCTCAAACGCCAAATCGTCCTTAAGCGCTGGGTTGCGGCCGACAAAAAGGTGTTTCATAACCGGCTCGACGGCCTTGGCGCTCGGGCCCACGTCCGCCAATTGGCCATCCGTCGGCACCTCGCGCCAGCCGAGCACCGTCTGGCCTTCGGCGCGGACCGCTTCTTCAAGTCCGAGTTCGCAAGTTTTGCGCTCCGCGGCGTCACGGGGCAAAAAGACACTCGCCACGCCATAGTGACCCGCCGGCGGGAGATTAATGTCCGCCTTCGCCATCTCGCGCCGCAAAAATTTGTCCGGCATTTGGACAAGGATGCCCGCGCCGTCGCCGGTGTTGACCTCGCAGCCGCAGGCCCCGCGGTGCTCCATGTTCTCGAGCATCTGCAGCGCGTCGCGCACGATCTGGTGCGACTTGTGTCCCTTGATATGGACGATGAAGCCCACACCGCACGAATCATGCTCGTACGCCGGATCGTAAAGCCCCTGGGCGGGTGGCTCTCCAGCGAGGCTGCGTGGTGGAAGTTCGCTCATGTAAAGGAGGTTGAAAGACGGGCGCGGCTAGGGCGGCAGCCTGAGATGGCAGCTGGAACCCGAGCGGCCAACTAGACAAATGCAGATTTTTTTTTCACGCAACAATAAATCATAGCAATTTTCGGGCCGGGTTGGGCGGGCAGCGGTCATCCGCGCCGCCGCGCCCAGTTAGGGGTCTTTTGCTTGGCATGCCGAATGTAAAGGACGCGTATGGCATCATATTTGATTTCGTAGGCGATGATGTAATGGAATCGCAGCAGCAACCCTTTGCGGATATTGTGGCCGATGATTGGCCCGCTTTCGGGAAATTGGCGGATTGTTTGCGCCCAAGTTTCAAAAGCATCCAGAAAATCCGCGCCGAAGCCAGCTTCGGCTTCCAAGTATTGTGCCGCGGCGACTAGTTCCTCCCGCGCGAGACGGTGGAGGACGACTTTCACTTCTTCAATGCGCGTCGCGCGTCGCGCAGGGCGGTATCCAGCGGAATGCCGGAATCTTTATCCAAATCCATTTGCAGCGAACGCAAAGCGCCGACTGTTGCCAGTTCGACATCCAGCAGGCGGCTGGAAATGTCCTCCCGGGTAAAAGCGCGCCGAGCACGAGCGCGCGGCGATTTGGCGGGCTTGGTCAAAAGCATAAAAACATCTTAGCGAGGATTGGCTACAGGTCAACTCCACTTGGGCGCAATTTTATCAACTCCGCTTGCGCTGGCGGCGGGGATTATCTAGGCTGGAACGTTTTATGCCTGCCGTCGCGCCCACGCCCGCCTCCGCGCCGCCACCACCTGATTACTCGAACGGCGCGCTGGCGGTGCGGCTGCTCAAGCTGACGTGGCAATATAAATACCTCTGCCTGCAGGTGCTGTTCCTGCAACTGCTGCTGCTTACTTTGGGGCTGATGGGGCTCAACCTTACCGGGGTGGGCATCGACTATGTGCGCCACGCCGTCGATGCCACGGTGGCCGCGCCCAACTGGCCGGTATGGCTGCCCGCGCCCGCTTTGGATGCGCCGGTCATGCGCGGTTTGTGGATTCTCGCCGGGGCGATTCTCATTCTCGCGCTGATGCGTTCGGTGTTGAATTACGCCTATTCCGTCGGCCTGGCGCTGCTTACCCAGCACCGCCTCGTCGTGGAATTGCGCGCTCGGGTGTATGACAAGTTGCAACGGCTTTCCTTCCGCTTCTTCGATGAAAACGCCACCGGCTCCATCATCAACCGCTGCACCAGCGACGCGCAAAACGTCCGCGCGTTTGTGGACCAGGTGGTGATCCAGATCTTCATCATGCTCATTTCGCTGACCGTGTATGTCATCTACATGGTCAACATCAGCCCGGCGCTGACGCTGGCGTGTCTGGCCACCATGCCGCTGTTGTGGATTCGCTCGGTGCATTTTGCCCGGCAAATCCGCCCGGCCTATGTCGAAAACCGCGAATTGATGGACCAGCTCGTGCTTTCCTTCACCGAGTCCATCGAAGGCATCGGCACCATCAAGGGCTTCGCCCTCGAACGGCAGGCCGCCGCGCGCTTTGATGTGGACAACCGCCGCGTCGCCGCGCAGCGCCACGAGATTTTTCGCGCCGTCAGCCTGTATTCGCCGACGATGGATATGCTCACGCAAATCGGCATGATCGTGCTGCTCGGCTACGGCGGCTGGATGGCGATGGAGGGCGAGATTCCGCTGGGCGCGGGTTTGGTCGTCTTCGCCGGCTTGCTCCAACAATTCTCCAGCCAGATCAACACGATTGCGACGGTCGCCGACTCGATCCAACTCGCGCTGACCAGCGCGCGCCGGGTATTTGAAGTGCTCGACGCCCCGATAGAGGTCGAATCTCCGCCCGATGCCCAGCCCTTGGGCAAAGTGCGCGGCGAAGTCACTTTTGAAAACGTGAGTTTTTCCTACAAAGCCGAGCACGCGGCGCTCGCGGAAGTTTCCTTCCAAGTGAAACCGGGGGAGTTGATCGCTATCGCGGGTGCGACCGGCTCGGGCAAAAGCGTCCTCATGTCGCTCATTCCGCGCTTTTATGACCCGGGCGTCGGGCGCGTGCTGTTGGACGGGCGCGACTTGCGCACCTTGCCCCTCGAAGAACTGCGCCGTTCCATTGGCTTGGTGTTTCAGGAGAATTTTCTGTTTTCCGACACCGTCGCCGCCAACATCGCCTTCGGCAACCCGGATGCGACTCCCGCGCAAATCGAGCGCGCTGCCCAAATCGCTGCGGCGGACAAATTCATCCGCGAGCTTCCGCAGGGTTACGAGACCATGCTCGGCCCGCTCGGTGCGAACCTTTCCGGTGGCCAGCGCCAGCGGCTCGCCATCGCTCGCGCGTTGCTGCTCGACCCGGCGATTTTGCTGCTTGATGACCCCACCGCCGCAGTGGATCCGGGCACGGAGCACGAAATCATCGACGCGCTCGAACGCGCCGTGCAGGGCCGCACCACCTTTATTGTCGCGCATCGCCTGAGTACCTTGCGCCGCGCGAATCGCATTCTGGTGTTGGAGCGGGGCCGCCTTGTCCAGCAGGGCAACCACCGCGAATTGATGGAGCAGCCCGGCCCGTATCGCCGCGCCATCAATATTCAAGGATTGGATTTTGAAAGCCGCCAGTTGCTGCAAAACACCCGCGCGCCTTGGTCGGTGCGCCCGTCGGGAGCGCCGATTGACCCGCCGACTTCCGATATGCCGCCCTTGGAAGGAGGCGCGCCATGAGCTTCGACCTCGAGTGGCTGCGCGAACTTTTCCACCGTCCGCCCAAGCCGCATCCGACCGTCCGGCATGAATATTCGCTGGCCCGGGGCGCGCCCCGCGGCGACCGGGATGAGGATGACCCGCACGAACTTTCGCGCACGCTGAATCTGGCGATTTTGCGGCGGTTGTTCCGCTACACCAAACCGTATGCGAAAAAGCGCAATCGACTCTTTGTGCTCGTCACGATCCGCTCGATGCAGTTGCCGCTGCTGGCGTGGGGCGTCGGCGCCATCATCCGCGGACCGGTCGCGGGGCATAATTTGCACGGGTTGGAGTGGGCCTTAATTGCCTATTTCGCTTTGGCGTGTTTCACGGATTGGACGCTTTACTACCGCCAGCTCTACGCGCTCGAACTCGGTGAAAATGTCGTCCGCGATTTGCGCATGTATCTGCTGGAGCACTTGCTCACACTGCCGTTGTCCTATTTTCACCGCACGAAAGTCGGGCGGGTCATCAGCCGCATGACGAGCGATATCGAGGCCGTGCGCCTTGGTGTGCAAAATTTTCTTTTCGTCGGCTTGGTGCAATGCGGGCAGATGCTCTCCGCCTGTGTGCTGATGGCGATGTATAGCTGGAAGCTTTTCCTGGTCGTGCTGCTCACCGCGCCGCCTGCTTGGGCGCTTGACCGCTATTTCCGTGGGCGGCTTAGCCATGCCACGCGCATGATGCAGGAAAGTTTTTCCCGCGTCACCGCGTCGCTGGCCGAGACGGTCGCCGGTATCCGCGTCACCCAAAGTTTTGGCCGCGAGGCGGTGAACGCGGGGATTTTCCGCCGTCTCGCGCACGACCATTCGCTATACAATTTGAATTTCGCCCGCCAAAGCGGACTGTTCATTCCCTTACTCGAGGTGAATTCGCAATTCTTCATTTCCACCGTATTGCTTGCAGGTGGTTATTGCGCCTTCCATCCCCAATGGAACATGCCCGCCGGGGACCTGATTGTGTTCTTCTTCCTCGCCAATCAATTCTTCGGCCCCATCACCGTGCTCGGCAATCAATTCGCGCAAGCGCTCACCGCGCTGGCCGGGGCCGAGCGCCTTTTTCGTATGTTGGACACCCCGCCCGAATGGCAGGATACCCCCGACGCGCAGCCGTTGCCGCCGCTGCAAGGCCGGGTGGAATTTCGCCAGGTCAATTTCGGCTACGATCCCGCGCGCCCGGTGTTGCACAACTTTTCCTTCGTGGCCGAGCCGGGGCAGACGATAGCGCTGGTCGGCCACACCGGCAGCGGAAAAACCAGCATCATCAACTTGCTCGCCAAATTTTATCAGGCGCAGTCCGGAGAAATTCTCTTCGACGGACACGAAATCAAAGGCGTCACCAGCTTCTCCTTGCGCAAACAAATGGGCCTCGTGCTCCAGCAAAGCTTTTTGTTCACCGGCACGGTGGCGGACAATATCCGCCTGCCGCGCCCAACCGCGACGGACGAGGAGGTCATGGCCGTTCTGCGTCGCCTCGATTGTCTCGACCTGATCGCCGCGCTGCCCCAGGGCCTGCAAACCAAAGTAGGTGAAAAAGGTCGCGGACTTTCCGCCGGGCAGCAACAGCTCGTATGTTTCGCGCGCGCGATGCTGGCCGACCCGCGCATCCTCATTCTCGATGAAGCCACGAGCGCAATTGACACCATGACCGAGGCGCGTTTGCAATCGGCGCTCAATCGCCTGCTCGAAGGCCGCACCAGCTTCGTCGTCGCGCACCGCCTCAGCACCATCCGCAACGCGAGCCAGGTTTTGGTGCTCGACCATGGCCGCCTTATCGAGCGGGGTACGCATAACGAACTCCTCGCCCAAGGGGGAGTGTATGCGGGGCTTTATCGCCAATTCGCCAGTATCGCGGAGGGCGAGGAGGGGCCGCAGCCATGAGCGGGAAAATTGCCCGGCAGTTGGTGGAACTGTGCCAGATAAATTTGACGCTGGATCGCCGGCCGGTGCTGCGTGAAGTCAACTGGACGGTGCAGCGCGGCGAAGGCTGGCTCGTCACCGGCGCCAATGGCGCGGGCAAGACCAGTTTGCTGCGAATTCTCTCCGGGCAGACTTGGCCTGATTCAGGCAAACGTGGTGGCGAACGAATTTATCATTTTGACAAAAAACCCAGTGCCAGCCCCATTGGCTTGGAAGGCCGCATCGCGTGGCTTTCGCCGGAAGCTCATCAGCGCTTCGTGCGGCTCGAAACGCCAGCGTTGGTGAGTGACGTAATTCTTACCGGATTCGCTAACACCCTTTTGCTCACGCATCGTCCAACTGCAGCGCAACGAGCCGCGGCGCGAATCATGGCACACAAACTTGGGCTAACCAAAATTTGGCCCCGGCCATTTGCCGAACTATCCCAAGGCCAGCAGCGGTTGGTGCTCCTCGCCCGCGCGCTCGTAGCCAAACCAAGGTTGCTGGTGCTCGATGAATTTTCCGATGGGCTCGACCACGCGGCACGCGCGCGGGTCGGCGCGGCAATCATCCAGCGCTTGCGCGCGGGTGCCGCGGTGGTGGTGGCGACGCACCGGACGAGTGATGTGTTGCCGGGATTATCCCGGCATCTTCAAATTAATTTGGGATTAGCCAATGAGGTGCTAATGCCCGCAAAGGAGAAGGTAGGGACGTCTCTCCGAGACGTCCGCAGCAAGGCTAAACGCTCCGCCGTTGAATCTCAATCGTCTCCGCTGGTTTTGGAATTCCGCGATGCCTCGGTGTATGTCGGCGATCACCTCCGCACTACGCGCATATTGCATAACATCACTTGGAAGGTTCACGCGGGAGAACATTGGGCGGTGCTGGGCGCGAACGGCAGCGGGAAATCCACCTTGTTGCGCACCATCTATGGAGATTGGCCGGTGGCCCGCGGCGGAGTGTTGCGGAGATTCGGCAAAGATGAAAGGTTGTTGCCCTTGCCCGAGGCGCGCCGCCGCATGGGGTATGTTTCGCCTGCGCTGCAGCATCATTACGCCGCCGATGCTTCCGTGGTGGAGGTGGTAGCCTCGGGCTTTCAATCCACCTATGGATTGTTGCGAAAGCCGACACAAACAGAGTTTAAGAAAGCGATTGACGAGATGCGAAAACTTCGTGCATCCCATCTGGCAAATCGCCGCTGGGGTGAGTTGTCCTTCGGCGAGGCGCGGCTGGCTTTATTGGCCCGGGCCTTGGCCCCCCGGCCAAAGCTGCTGTTGTTGGACGAACCGTGCGATGGTTTGTCCCCAACCGCTCGGCAGCGGTTTTTGCGGGCCATTGCCGGTGCGACACGCCAGGGAACGCAAGTGATCATCGCGGCGCACCGCGCCGAGGATTTGCCGTCGTGGGTCAACCGCGTTTTACGGCTGCAAGATGGCCGGATTATCTAGCGCGTACCCATAATTCATGGCCTTTGCTTATAAATTTGCCTTTGGCCGTGCTGGAAGTTAATGGATTTGCCCCGTCCACCCCATGTCTTCCGCCTCCAACAGCGTCCGCACAGCCGCCCGCGCGGTTGTGGTGCGCGACGGCAAGCTTCTCGCCATCACCATGCGTGACCGCGAGGGGGAGTTCTTTATTCTCCCCGGCGGTGGGCAGCGCCATGGCGAGACCCTCGCCGATACGCTGCGGCGCGAAACCCACGAGGAAATCGGCTTGGCGCTCGAGCCCGGCCCGATGCTGTATGTGCGCGAATACATCGGCAAGAATCATGGCTTTGCCCGCGAGCACCAGCACTTTCACCAAGTCGAAGTGGTATTCCGCTGCGCATTGCCGGAGGGCGCGGAGGTTGGCGCCGGCTCCGAGCGTGATCGCAAGCAAATCGGCGTCGCGTGGCTGGAATTAGCGAAACTCGGCGAGTACCGCTTTTTCCCGGCGTTTCTGAAAAAATGCGTGCGCGGGGACGACTTCGCCGTCTCGCCGCTTTACTGGGGGGATTTGAACTAGCCATGAAAATCGCCACCACCGTCCTCGCCAAATATGCCTTCGTGGATGTCGTCAACTACACGAAGAACCGCAGTGTGGAGGCGCAGTCGGACATCATTGATGCGCTCAACGCGATGGTGGCGCGGGTGTTCGAGGAACTGAAGATACCGAAGGAGGAGCGCATCATGCTGCCGACGGGCGACGGCATGTGCATCGCATTTCTCAATTACAATTTTTTCGACATCAACATGATCTTCTCGTTCAAACTGCTGGAACTCATTCAGCAGCGCAACAAGCAGGAGAAGGACGAAATGCGGCGCTTCAAAGTGCGCATTGGCATCAACGAGAATCAGGACAACCTCGTGCGCGACATCAATGGAGTTAACAATCTCGCCGGCAGCGGCATTAATCGCGCGCAACGAGTGATGAACATGGGTGACGATTCACAAATCCTCCTCGGCCAGGCGTCTTACGAGGTCTTGCGCAGCCGCGAGCTGTACATGAAGCATTTCCGCGAATTCATCGCCCGCGACAAACATAATGAGGGCTTTTACGTTTACCAGTTTGTGGATGAGGAACTGAGCTACCTCAATTCCTCCACACCCGAGGCTTTTCGCGCCTCGGAAATCGCCAGCTATTCCAAACAACCGCTGACCGATTTGGTGGCGTGGACCATCGCCCTGGCGCACAAACGCCACGATTTCTTCGCCGCCAAAAGGGACGAGCCGCGCTTTGCCTTGATTGCCAACACGCTCCTTTACCACCTCGCGCTCGACGAGATTTCGCGGAAAAAATCCACGCCGTTTAAGAAGCACCAGTTGCGCGCTTACAAGGCGGGGTTCGCGTCCATCGAGGATCAATATAACTATTACAAAACGCAGGATTTGAACCTGATTGCGGAAATGGCCGAATTCATCGACGACAAGCACTACAAGGCTTACCACACCTGCTTTGAGGGCGAGAACAGCGAAAAACTTTTTGCTTTTCCCAATGCGGAGGGGCTGCGGCGCCTGCGCGAGGAGTTTCCTGAACTTGAGGAAGGGGCCGTGATGCTCAAAGTTACAGGGTAGATTTTCGCGAATATTAATCCGCGAGCTTCAGCAATTCCTTGGTGGCGGGAACATCGCGGATGACTTGGTCCGGATCGGGGCCGGTGCCGATGTAGCGCAAGTTGGGCAACGGAGTTTTGGATTCTCCGCCGCGCGTGGCCACATTTACGATGCTTTTGGCGAGAAACGCGACGTAGCGTTTCGCGTTGGCGGGGAGTTTGGCGAACTGAGTGACGCCCGCGATGTCTTCCGACCAGCCAGGGAGTTTGGCGTAAATAGGTTTGAGTTTCTGGCGCACTTGGTCGTCGCGCGGGACTCCGGGAGTGGTTGAGCCATCGGGGGCGCGGTAGCCGGTGCAAACGAGCAATTCGCCTTCGCGCCAGTGGCCGCGATAGGTCAATGCGTCGAGTTTGTTGATGACGAGATCCTGATAGCCGCCGAATCGCAGGGCATCGCCTTTTTCCACGGCGTCAAACCAGCCGACCATGCGTTGGCGGCCGGTGCTCGTGCCGAATTCCAGCTCGCTTAGCAATTTGCCGAGTGGGTGGACGTCGTCCATTCGCGTGAGGAAAACGTGCGTGCCGACCTTGGTGTCGTAGGCTTTGCAACAACCCACGGTATGCACGGGCTGGCAGGGTATGCCCGCGCTTTGGAAAATTTCCGGCGTGTAGGTGTGCGAAGCGGTGACGTTGGGGGAAAAACCATGGCGCTTGTCGAGCCAGTAGCTCTGGCCAAATTCGCCGATGATGTATTTGCCGCGGCCGAGGGCGGACAGGGCGGCTTCGCGCACATCGCCAATGCGGGCAATGAGGCGTTGGCCGGCCTGCCAGTAAGTTTCAATGACGGCATCGGCATTGAGGAAGTACGGTTCTTTGCTGCGGAATTTGCAGAAGTCAAATTCCTCCTTGGTAAAGATGCCGGCGTCGATGGCTGCTTGATTCGCGCGCGTTTCCGCGAGGGTGAGGCGGTCAAAGAAAATGTCCCAATGTTCCGGGATTACCTGGCAAATGTCCTTGATGATGCGCGAGGCGCGGTTGAGGCGCGTGCGGAAACGACGCTCGAAGCTTTCGCGCGAATCGCGGAATTCGCCAAAATAAATGGGCCACTGATTCGCCTCATCGCTATACGCCGGGGTGATGCCGCGGCCCGTCGAGCCACGCTGCGGTTCGCCGAGCACATGGGTGCGGTAGTCTTCCCACGCGAGGTCGAGGAGGCGGTGCGAGATGTCGGCGAGCATGGTGCGCTCGTCAATCAGCAGGCGGTTGAAAACTTTGTAGCCACGGCGTTCGAGCGGCTCGAGTTCCCACCAGAACTTGCGCGGATCGGCGACGACGCCTGCGCCGATGGCGAGCGTGGGCACATCGGCGTCAATCACGCCAGCAGGGAGCAGGTTGAGTTTCAGCCCACCGGCGGTGTGGCCGGAGTTGGCGCCGCCGTTGACCTTAAGCACCATCGCCACGGCGTCGCGGTGCTTGGTGTGCGCGCGTAGCTCGGTCGCGATTTCGTAAACGAGACGTCCTTTGCCCTCGTCACCCATGCTGATGCCGACGTCCGCGATTAACTGGCTGGTGAAGGGTGGGAGGGCCATGACTGGAAGTGTGAATTATGAAGTATGAATTATGAAGTAAAAAACCAAGGAAGACAGATGCTGAAAATGCGAGGTTTACAGAAATTTTTTGTCGAGTAGTTCAATGATTATTTTTTGTGTTCTGGGCCGCTGGAGACCACCACACTGGCGGCGCGCAGGAGGCGGTCGTTAAGGACATAGCCTGGGCGGAAAACCTGCAGGACGTGGCCTTCGGGAACTTTGTCGCTTGATTGCTGGGCGACGGATTCGTGAAATTTCGCGTCGAACGGCTGGCCCAGCGGGTCAATTTCCTTGAGGCCGTGCTGGGCGAGGACGTTGCGCAATTGGTCGGCGATGAGCTTGATGCCGTCAATGACGGCCAGGGCCTCCGGGTGGGCCTGCTGGGCGGATTGGAGGCCGAGGCGCAGGTTGTCGAGCGCGGGCACGAGGTCGCCAATTAGGCTGGCGGCGGCGGTGCGGCGGGTTTCCTCCATGTCGCGGGCGGAGCGGCGGCGGAAATTGTCCAAGTCGGCCATCGAGCGCAGGACTTGCTCCTTGTATTTGGCGGAGTCGGCCAGCGCGGCGTCGAGCTGCGCGAGCAACGCGCCGGTGTCGGGCGGCGGCGGTGCGGCGTCTTCGGCGGGCTGGTCGTGGGAGTGCGGCTTGCTCATGGAGAAACAATCTAAAATACGCCGATGCGGGCCGGGAGCAAGCGGAGAAATGGGGGAGCTGAAGTTTCGGGTTTCGAGTTTTGGGTTTCGTGTTTCGGATTCAGGGCATGGAAAAATAATTTTAGAATAATCTGCCCGCAGTTTTTTTGTTCGGTTCTTTAATTTCACACTCCACACTCCACATTTCACATTTCACACTTCACGCTCACAAGCTTCCCGCGGCGGCTTCGTCCACCAGCCAGGTCACGCGCGGGGCGTAGGCGCGGTGGATTTGCGAGGGGAGCTTTTTCGGGTCATACGGGCCGCGCAAAATTTCCTTGAGCACACCGGCCTTGGCGGCGCCGTTGGTGATGACGACGATATGCGCGCACCGCGCGAGGCCCGCTTCGGTGATGGTCAGCCGCCAGCCGCGCCCGGGCCATTCGACCGCCGCAAAATTATCCGTCAGACCCGAGCCGATGAGCGGGCAGCCGGGGAAGAGGGAAGCGGTGTGCCCGTCGTCGCCCATGCCTAGGAAACAAACGTCGAAGCCGCGCTGCGCGCCAAAGCGGGCATTCCACATTGTTTGGAAAGACGCGGCGCAGTCGGCGGGCGGCAGAGCGACGGGCCAGGGTAGTTTGGCCGTGGGTGGCACGCCCAAGGGGGTCAGCAGCAAGCGGTCGGCATTGCCGAAGTTCGAATCATCGGAAGTGAGCGGCACGCAACGCTCGTCACTAGTGAGCCAGAGGCACTTTGTCCAAACGGATTCGGGCAAGGTTTTTTCCCGGATGGCCCATTGGTAAAATGCCTTGGGCGTGGAGCCGCCGGAAAGACCGACGGAAACCGGAGCGGAACTGGCGGCGGTGGCGGTGCGGAGAATAGCGACGATGGCTTGAAACGTTTCATCAAGCGGGCCGATTTGCAGCGTGCCGTAGTCGGTGGAGAGTTGGCGCATGGTGAGTGAATGTTAATTACCGGAGAGGGGGAATCAACGCAAAGGTGCAGAGGAACAAAGGAGTAGGGTGTCCCCGACTGGCCTTTTTGCTTCGAGGGAAATTTTTTTGGCACGATTAGGTGCGATCAGGTACGATTTAGCACGATTATCCCTCGCAAGTCTGCTCGGGATCTCGCGCTTCCGCGCTCGAGGGGAGGGAGTCAGACAGAATTAACAGAATTTAAGGAATTGTCGGAGCAACGCCATTGAGGATGGTTTTCAAGTTTTCAAACCATTTCACGCTGCCGCGCTCAAGCTAGGCGGGTCGGGACGCCCCGCCCTACCTCACTCAGCGCGGGCTAAAGCACCGCGCACCCCAAGATCAGTTTGTACAACCAACCGGAAACAATGCTAATTTCTAAAATAAAACTGACCCACTACCCAAGATCAGTAGCGTGTATTCTTCCGTTCTTTTACAGCGAAGCTACTCCAATTGTTTCTTTAAATCGGAAAATTGGGTTTTGAGTTCGCTTAATTCCTGGCGGAGCGATGCGACTTCGGCTTCGAGTTTGGCCACGCGGTCGAGCGGAGTGGGAGGGGATGGCGGGGCGGCGGGCGCGGAAACCGCGGGCGATTCGGTGGCAGCGTTTTCCTCGATTTTGATTTCGCCGCCGAGGCGGTGCGCGTAGCGGGATTCCTTGGTGCCGGGCAGGCGCGGGAGTTTGGCGATGAGAGATTCCTCGCGCGTGGCCAGGCGTTGCAATGTTTCCTCGACGGCGGGGAGACTTTCGAACGCGTGCAGGTGCGCGCTGCGCGAGCGCAATTCACCGGGGGTTTGCGGCCCGCGCAGCAGCAGCACGCAGAGGAGGGCGGTTTCCGGCGGATCCAGATTCAGCGTTTTCGGAAACGAGTGGCCGTATTTCGCCACGCGCGAGACTGCGCCGTCGAACAGGAAGGCGAGGCGCTGGTCGCGCAAGCTTTCCAGCGCGCGTTGCACGTCGCTCTCGGTGTAGCTGACGACGGGGTCGCGCTGGTTCTTCTGGTTGCAGGCGTTGACCAGCGCGTTGAGCGTGAGCGGGTAATAGTCCGGCGTGGAGATTTGCTTTTCCACGAGCGCGCCGAGCACCCGGAGTTCGTAATCGTTGAGCGGGGGCATGGCGGTGAGAAGAGAGATTTACAGTGCAACACCTTTGGCTTGGGTGCAAAGCCGTGGATGAGATTAAGCA
>DATHOB010000086.1:0-6961 GCA_035485355.1 Opitutales bacterium
GAGGCCGGGTAGGCCGCGGAGTTTCTTGAAATAATTTCCCGCGAGTTGGCGACGCTTTTTATTAAAGCCGTCGAGCGCGGGCAACTGGTGGAGACCCAGCGCGGCTTGCAAATCCATGAAATTGGATTTCAGGCCGGCTTCCATGGCGTCGGCATGGGAGCAGAAAGGGCTGAGGGTATCGTCCGGATCGGCGGCGGGCGGCGCATGGCGGTCCACGCCATGAAAACGCAAAATGGCGAGGCGCTTGGCAATTTTATCATCGCGGGTGACGACACACCCACCTTCGCCGGTGGTCATGTTTTTATTCGGATGGAAGGAAAATACCTGGATGTCGCCAAAGCTGCCGAGGCGGCGGCCTTTGTAAGCCGCGCCGATGGCGTGGGCGCAGTCTTCGATAACGCGCAACTTGTGCTTTTTCGCCAGCGCGTTGATGGCGTCCATATCGCACGGGCAGCCGGCGAAATGCACGGGCATGATGGCGCGGGTTTTTTTCGTGATGGCGGCGGCGATTTTCTTTGGGTTGATATTGTAGGTTCCCGGCTCGACGTCCACGAGGACGGGCTTGCCGCCGGCGAGGACGATGGTGTTGAGCGTGGCGACAAACGTCATGGGCGAGGTGATGACCTCGTCACCTGGTTGCAGATCGAGCGCCTTGAGCGCCATCCACAGGCCCATGGTGGCCGAAATGCAGCACAGGGCGTGCGGCGCGGCGAAATATTCGCGGAGCATTGCCTCGAATTTCGCGGAGCGCGGGCCGGTGGCGAGCCAGCCGGATTTCAGGCAGGCGGTGACTTCCTTGATTTCCGCGCGGGTAATCGTCGGGCGGGCGAAGGGGATGAATTTTTCAGCGGGCATGATGGGAAATGTTATTGGTATTCGCGGCGGGCGGCGAGGGCGCTGCGGAGGGTGTCGGCATCGGCGTAGGTGAGGCCGCTGCCGCTGGGCAGGCCAAAGCCGATGCGCGAGACCGCGAGCTTGCGACCGGCGAGGCTGGTGGACTGAAGGTAGTGGCAGGTGGCTTCGCCTTCAATGTCGTTGGAGAGCGCGAGGACGACTTCGGTGACGGCGCCGGAATCTAGCCGCGGCGCGAGCGAGGCGAGGTTGAGGGCCTCGGGGCCGACTTGGCGCAGCGGGGAAAGCTTGCCATGCAGGACGTGGTAGAGGCCGCGATACGCGCCCGCGCGCTCCATGGCGAGGAGGTCAACAACGGTTTCGACGATGCAGAGTTGTTCGGCCCGGCGGGAGGAGTCGCGGCAGATTTCGCAAAGCACAGGGGCATCGGCCGCGAAAGAGGCGGCGACCTCCGTCATGTTGCCGCATTGGGAACAGCGGCGCAGGCGGGCGGCGGCGTCGCGCAGGGCATTGAGGAGGGGATCGAGTTTTTCCGGCTGTTCGACGAGGAGGTGCAGCGCGATGCGCTCCGCCGAGCGGAAGCCGAGGCCGGGGAGCTGGCGCAGGAGTTTTTGCGCGTGGTCGAAACTGGAGGCCATAAAGCTGAATTTCACCGCAAAGAAACGCAGGACGCAAAGATTTTATCCATCACGCACTTTGTTCCTAGGCGTTAAAAATCAAAACAATCCCGGCATTTGGAATTGCGCAGTGACTTTGGCCATTTCGTCCTCGCCGAGTTTTTTGGCCTGGGCGGCGGCCTGTTTGACGGCGTCGAGAATGGTCTGGGCGACGACGGCGTGGTCCTCTTTGAGGAACTCCGGGTCGAGGGTGAGGGCGAGGAAATCGCCCGCGCCGTTGACTTTGACGCGCACTGCGCCGCCGCCAGCGGAAATGTCGAGCTCGCGCGCGGCGAGCTGCTGTTGCACGACTTCCACTTGTTTTTGCGCTTTTTGCGCCTGTTTGAGGAATTTGCCAAGGCCAGCCATTTTAGTTTTGGGTTTCGAGTTTCGGGTTTTGGGTTGGTGCTGGCAATGTGCCCAAAATGTTTCCGGTTTCCAACTCGAAACTCGAAACCCTAAACTCGAAACTGCTTTTACCACACCCGGGCCCAGAGCATTTTGAGGTAGCGGGATTCGGGGCAGTTGGAGAGGACGGGGTGGTCGGCGCCAGCGCCAGTGCGGGCGAGGAATTGGAGTTTGCGGCCGCGGTGGTGGGCGGCGGCGATGACGATGTCGGTAAATTCCTCCTCGGAGATTTGGCCGGAGCAGGAGCAGGTGCCGAAAAACGCGCCGGGTTTGGCGAGCATTAGCGCGAGGCCGTTCAGATCGCGGTATTTGATGCGGCCTTCGACGTCCTCCTTGTCAAAGACGAATTTCGGCGGGTCGAGAACAATGGCGTCATATTTTTCATTATTCGCCATCATTTGCCGGGCCCAGATGAAGGCGTCGGTGTGCACCCAGTTGATGCGGGCCTGGTTGAGGTTGGCGTTGCGCTTGGCCTGCTCGATGGCTTTTTCGTCGAGATCCACGCCGGTGACATCTTCCGCGCCGCCGAGAACGCGGGCGGCGAGGGAAAAGCCGCCGGTGTAGCAGCACAGGTCGGCGACGCGGGCCTTGGGGCCGATTTGCTTCACCCATTCGCCGAACATGCGGCGGTTGTCGCGCTGGTCGCAGAAGAAGCCGGTTTTGTGGCCGGTGGCGAAATCGACCTCGAAGCGCACGCCATGCTCGCGGATTTTGACGGCGGGCGGGGCGTCACCCGCGACAGCCGGGGCGGGGATGCGCTCAATGCGGGCAATGGAAGGCTCGACGCGCACGGTGGCCTTCTTGGTGCCGAGGCGGGTGTGGAGGCGCGGCAGCCATTTGTGAATGCGCTGGTGGATGCCGAGGCTGTGGATTTGGACGCAGAGGGTGTCGGCGTATTTATCGATGGTCAGGCCGGAAAGGGAATCGCCGTCGGAGCTGATGACGCGAAAGGCGTCGGTGACTTGGGGGTCGTTCAGGCCGGGGATTTTCTCGCGCAAGTCGCAGGCGCGGTCGATGAGGCCCTCGAGAAACGCCTCGTCCACCACTTCCTGGCCATGGTGCAGGACGCGGAGAGGGACGTGGGCGCTGGGGTTGAAGAACCCGGCGCCGAAACGCTGGCCGTCCTTGTCATACACGGCGACGAGGTCGCCCGCGCGGGCGTCGTCGGAGGCCGCGCCCAACATGCGGGAATACACCTGCGGGTGGTAGGTGAAATATTTCATCTGCACCCACGGGTGGGTGCGGGCGGAGGGCGTGGCGGGTTTGGGCGGTAAAGGCATGGGGTTAGCTAAGCGCAGACGGCGGCGTGGTATGAGAAAGTTGGGACAGCATCACGACAAAATGCAGAATTACGCGTAATAGGCAAAACTATGTCCGGTTTTACTTCTGTGGATCAATATCGCAGTCCGGCTCAACCTGAATGACCACGTTTGGCGAATAAAGACGAATCTGCTCCAGTAACTGTGAAATCCCCTTATACGGAAATAGCTTGGGATTAAACGAGCAAAGATTTTCATGCTGGCTGGACAAATAATAGCGATGATAGTTACCTGGCCCTTTACTCCAAATGACCTTTACGCTGTTTATATCAGAAAGAGGCACGCGAACTGTTGGCAAGAACGGGCGAAATAGAGTAAGTTCACCTGAACCTAACGTGAATCTTTGGAAGCATAGGTAAGCGAACACCGCAGGGGCGAGTGACAAGGTGAGTAATCCCCAAACAATATGCCCCTCGCTCATCAAACCGACTCCAACAATCGCCATCACCGTGGCACAAGAACCGACGAGAACATAGGCTGCGGTACATGTCCGGATGCAAAGCGGCTCACCAGTTGGCAGGGGTTGATGGCTCATCGGGTATCGAGACCTCAGGTTTTGCCCGTAAATGGCGTGTCTGGCAATTTAATCTCGCCCAGTAAAAGAAACTGCGACACGGAATTGACTACGCGCCCCAAAGCTTTATAACTCGCGGGCGCGCGGGCTGTTTTCCCCTGACAACGGCACGCGCTTTGCTTCCGACCCGGCCATGGCCGCGAAATCGATGAAAAAACTCCTTGTTGCCAACCGCAGTGAAATCGCCGTACGCGTCTTCCGCAGCGCCACGGAACTGGGCTACCGCACGGTGGCCATTTATGCCCACGAGGACCGCTTCGGCATGCACCGCTTCAAGGCGGATGAGGCCTACCTGATTGGCGAGGGCAAGGGGCCGGTGGCGGCGTATCTGGATATTGACGGGATTGTGGCACTGGCGGTGGCCAAGGGCGTGTGGGGTGTGCACCCGGGTTACGGGTTTTTGAGTGAAAATGCGCGGTTTTCCAAGGCATGCCGCGACGCGGGGCTGGTGTTCGTCGGCCCGACGCCGGATATTTTGCAAAAGATGGGCGACAAAACGGCGGCGCGCGAGATTGCCGACAAGGCGGGGGTGCCGACTTTGCCGGGCACGCCGCACGCGGTGCGCGACCCGAAGGATGCCGCAGCGTGGGCGAAGAAGATTGGCTTTCCGCTGATTATCAAAGCGGCGCACGGCGGCGGCGGGCGCGGGATGCGCGTGGTGCTGGAGGCGAAGGACCTGACCGCGCGGCTGGCCGAGGCGCAAGGCGAGGCGGAGCGGGCCTTTGGCAACGACGAAGTTTTTCTCGAACGCTACATCCGGCGCGCGAAGCACATCGAAGTGCAAATAATGGCGGACACGCACGGCAACGTGCTGCACCTGCACGAGCGCGATTGCTCGGTGCAGCGGCGGCACCAGAAGGTGGTCGAGATTGCACCGTCCGTCTCGCTCGACCCGGGCATCACGCGCGATTTGTGCGCGGCGGCGGTGCGCATCGCGAAGTCCGTCAATTACCAGAATGCGGGCACCTGCGAATTTTTATACGACATGGATTCGAAGGAATGGTTCTTCATTGAGATGAACCCACGCATCCAGGTCGAGCACACGGTCACGGAAGTCATCACGGATATTGATTTGGTGCGGGCGCAAATCCAGGTGGCCGAGGGCCACAAGCTGCACGACGAAGTGATGGCGCTGCCGCCGCAGGACCAGATTCAGCGGCTGGGCTGGGCGCTCCAGTGCCGCGTGACGACGGAAGACCCGGAGAAGAATTTCACGCCGGACTACGGCAAGATTGTCAATTACCGCAGCGCGGCGGGCTTCGGCATCCGCCTGGATGGCGGCATGGGCGACACGGGGGCGGTCATCACGCCGTTTTATGATTCGTTGCTGGTGAAAGTCACGGCGTCGGCGCCGACGTTTGACATGGCGTGCCAGCGGATGGACCGCGCGTTGCGCGAAATGCGCATCCGCGGGGTGAAGACGAATCTGCCGTTTCTCGAGAATGTGATCAACCACCCGACGTTCCGCAGCGGCCAGGCGACGACGGGGATGATTGAGCACACGCCGGAATTGTTCCGCTTCTCGCGCAAGCAGGATCGGGCGACAAAGCTGCTGAAGTTTTTGGGCGACGTCATTGTCAACGGCAACGAGCAAGTCAAAGGCCGCCCGGTGCCGAAGCTGACGCTGCCGGTGATCTTGCCAAAGTGCGACCGCACCCAACAGCCACCGCCCGGCACGCGCGACAAATTGCGCGAGCTGGGGCCGAACAAATTTGCGGAATGGGTGCTCAAGGAAAAGCGCCTGTTCGTGACGGACACGACGTTTCGCGACGCGCATCAATCCTTGCTCGCGGCGCGCGTGCGCACAACGGATATGGCGGCGTGCGCGGATGCGATGGCGCGCCGGGCACCGCAACTTTTCTCGATGGAGATGTGGGGCGGGGCGACCTTTGACACCTGCTTGCGCTTTTTGCGCGAGGATCCGTTCCACCGCTTGCGGTTGTTGCGCGAGAAAATCCCGAACATCTGCTTTCAGATGCTCCTGCGCGGAGCAAATGGCGTGGGCTACTCAAATTATCCGGACAAAGTCATCCAAGGTTTCACCAAGCATTGCGCTGAGGCGGGGATGGATATTTTCCGCGTGTTCGACTCGTTGAATTATCTGTCGAATCTGGAACCGGCGATGGACGCCATCCGCGGGCACACGAATTCGATTTGCGAGGCGGCAATTTGCTATACTGGCGACATCACCGACCCGGCGCGCGACAAATACACGCTCAAATATTATGTGAAGCTGGCCAAGGAATTGCAAAAACGCGGGGCGCACATGCTGGCGATCAAGGACATGGCCGGGCTGTGCCATCCGCAGGCGGTGACGAAACTGGTCAAGGCGCTGAAGGAAGAATTGAACATTCCCATTCATTTCCACACGCATGATTCGAGTGGCATTGCGTCGGCCTCGGTGCTGGCGGCGTGCGACGCGGGCGTGGATGTGGCGGACTTGGCGGTGTCGTCCATGTCCGGCCTGACGAGCCAGCCGAATTTGAATTCCGTCGCGCACGCGTTGCGCTTCCACCCGCGGGCGACGGGGCTGGACGTGGAGTTTTTCAACGAGCTTTCCATTTATTGGGAAGCGGTGCGACAGGCATATGAGCCGTTCGACTCCAGCCCGCGCTTCGGCAGCGCGGAAGTTTACCAGCATGAAATGCCCGGCGGCCAATACACGAATTTGCGCGAGCAGGCGTCGGCGCTGGGTCTGGGCGCGCGGTGGCCGGAGGTCGTGCGATATTATGAGGAAGTCAACACGCTGCTCGGCGACATTGTGAAAGTGACGCCCAGCAGCAAAGTCGTCGGCGACTTGGCGATATTTTTGCTCACGCGCGGCATTGAGCCGCAGAATCTGGTCAATCTGCCGCCGGGGACATCGTTCCCCGAATCGGTGGTGGACATGCTCGCGGGCGGGCTGGGGCAGCCGCTGGGGGGCTGGCCGAAGGCGGTGCAGCAAGTGGTGCTCGGCAATAAGAAACCCATCACGGGCCGGCCCAAGGCGCCTGCGGTGGATATGGACGCCGCGCGCGAGACCGTGCAAAAATTGCGCGGCCGGGCGACGGACGACGACCTGTATAATTACCTGATGTATCCGAAGGTATTCGAGGAATTCGTGAAATTCACCGAGGAGTACGACAACATCGGCGTCATCACCACCCCGGCGT
>DATHOB010000087.1:0-2031 GCA_035485355.1 Opitutales bacterium
CGCCCCAGTTTCGTCTGCTCGACCAAATCCTCAGCCAATTTAATTTTGCCCGGTTCGAAAATGGTGGCCGTGGCGGAACCGCCGAATGCGAAATAACCCTTCTCGTCGCCACGGGAGATGGTTTTGCCCGGCGTGAAGGTCTGGTTGATGCTGCCGACGTTCGTCGCGCCGATTTCGAGGAGCAAAATTTTCCCAAAACGCGCAGTTTCTAAAACCGTCACCGCGCGCTTGTTTTCCCAGAGATAGGATAATTTTTGGCGTAGCGCGATGGGGTTCACGCTCCACAAAGTGCCCGGCAGCCACCGCGGCGCGCCGGGCGTGCCGTCGGCCGGAAAATGAAAACGGTGGTAATCCACCGGACACAGGCGCGAGAGCACCAGTGTGCCGCGCGCATACGTCCGCGCCAGTTCCGCATCGCCGAGCAATGCCACCATGTCCCACTGCTGGCCTTTGACGAACACGCCCGCGGCCTGCGACGCATCGGGAAAGCCCAGATGCCGACCATCCGCGCCGAAGACGACCGTGCCCGCATCGCCCGCCAGGGGCCGCGCGCCGGGCTTGAGCTTGCGGACAAAAAAATCGTTGAAGGAGGTGAAGTTTTCCGGCTTTTCGGCGAACTCGGTGGGATCGAGGCCGAATTTTTGGATGAAGAGCGGGATTTTGTCCCGCGTCGCGGGCGAGGACATCCACCAGCCATACCAGCGCGCCAGCCACGCCCGGCGCGCAAAGGCCCAATTCGTCAACCGCCCCAGCGGATTCTGATACGCCCAGCGCAGCGCGGCCTCGCCGTAAATGCTCTCGACTTCAACGCGGCCCGTATGCCGGTTGAAATACTCGACGGGCGCGCCCGGGGCTTTTGCATCAGTTTCGGCCATGCCACCAGCCAACCGGAGTTGCCGCTGCGGCTCAAGGAAGAAGCGAATGAAGTGCGATTACTGCTGCTAGTCTTCCTTGTTAGATTTGTCGGCAAGACTTACGGCGTAGGCGGAGGCTTCGGCCTCGGAGATCACGCCGTCATGGTTGGTGTCGGCGGTGGTCATGGCTTCGTTGAGCATGACGCGGTAAGAGTCGACCGTGTGGTGGCCGAAGTCTAAAGGTAAAGCAATGGCGACTGAATATACACTGTCGGTCTTCGGTGGGTCGTGACGGGCGGGATAGTGGCTGGCAAAAAGCGCGTTATAAAACGTCTGGCTGGCCTGGGTGGATTCGAACTTGGTCGAGTTGAGGGGTGCGTCATCGTAAGTGGTCTTGGTCAGCGCACAACCGCTGAGGAGAATAGCGGCGAACGGGACGAGAACGACGGGGCGGATATTGATTTTCATGGTGAAATTTCAGGACGTGAATTCGGCAACCATAAGTTTGGTGGCGCGGCGCTCGCGCCAATAGATTCCAGTGATTATAATCCAAGGCAGCAGCGCGTTGGCGACACTCATTGGCTCATGGTAAGGATAGCCCAAAATAGAGTGCAGGGTGTATGGGATGTTTAATATCGCGCTCATGTTGGTGTAGGGCGCGGTTTCGTTGAAAGTGACATGATAGGTAAAAATCAACGCCTGGAGGGAAAGCAGCAGGCAGCCCGCCAGCAGCCAGCGCTTGGGCACAACGGTATTGCGCGCCTTGCGGCAGAAGAACCAGGCCAGCGTGGCGGTGCCCGCCCAAGTGGCGCATTGGCCGCAAAAAAACAAAATGGGAGCGCCCAACAAGGTGTGGTCGTAGCTCATGGAAAAACCGTAGCGCAGGCCAATGATGCCAAACCCCACGAGACAACCCAGCGCAAGCGAGAGGGCCATCCACAGAATCGGCACGAGCAATGGAATGGCCACGAAACCAAACACTGGATGCCGACCCCACCAAGAAGTTTTGCGCAAAGCTTCAACGTGACGCTCCGCGAGCGCCTCCGGGTTGCCCAACATTTCCGCAGTCCGGACGGCGACTTCGGCGGGAGTGAGGCTCTGGGCCTCAGTAGCGCGGCGCAGGTCGTCGAGGTGTTCGGCGGCCTCGCGTACAATGCGGCGCAGGGGCTTGGGCGGG
>DATHOB010000088.1:0-13691 GCA_035485355.1 Opitutales bacterium
GGGTGGTAATATTTCGGCTTCATGCCGTGCAGACGCAGGATCGTCGCGCGCTCGGCAAAAGCATCGTCATTCGTGCAGAGCAAACCGGCATCGCCCAACGCGCCAAGATTTTTGGTTGGATAGAAACTATACGCACCACAGGTGCCCACGGTGCCGACTTGCGTGCCGCGATGCTTGGCGCCGAGCGATTGCGCGGCATCTTCAATCACCGCGAGCTTGTGAGCTTTGGCCAGCGCCATGACGCCATCCAAATCCGCCGCCTGCCCGTAGAGATGCACCGGGATGATCGCCTTGGTGCGGGGAGTTACTTTTTTCGCGGCATCGGCGACATCAATATTGAAGCACGCCGGGCACACATCGACAAACACCGGCGTCGCCCCGACGCGCGCGACACAACCCGCCGTGGCAAAGAAAGTGAAGTTTGGCACGAGCACTTCGTCGCCCGGGCCGATTTCGAGCACCATGAGCGCGAGGAGCAATGCGTCCGTCCCCGACGAGATGCCGAGGGCGTGCTTGACGCCGAGAAATTCCGCGCATTCCTTTTCAAACGCGTTGTGCTCCGGGCCAAAGATGTAATAGCCGGAGTGCAGGACGCGCTCAAACGCGGCCTTCAACTCTGCTTCGAGCGGAAGGTTCTGACGTTTCAAATCCAACAGGGGGACAGACATGGGAAAGCGCGCATGATGGCAGCGGAACGGCCTATCTGGCTATAAAAATATCTTGCGCTCGGGACGCTGGAAAAATTGCCTAAGCAAAACTTGCCCGGCCTTTGGCTCCCCTACCCGCCCGTTTCAGTGGAATTTTCCGCCATTGCAGTTGCCGCCGCGGTGGCCGCTTCTGCTTCCGCCTTTTCCTTGATCGCGGCCAGACGCTGGCGTTTGAAGTCATCCACCTTTGCTTTGCGTGCGGATTCCGCCTGGGCCTTCACCTCGGCTTCGATGATGAATTCCTCGCGAATGGCGTCCAAGTCCTCCATGTCCGGCGGCACGTTGGCAATCGCCTCCTCCATCGTCGAAAGACCAGCGCGGACTTTTTTCATGCTATCCTGGTGAAGGGTGGACATGCCGTTCAGCATCGCCACCCGCTTGATGAGCGCCGTCTCCGACTCCTTGTTAATCGCTTCAATTAGGCCTTCGCTCGTCGCCATCAATTCATGGATGCCCACGCGACCCTTGTACCCGCTGCGCCCGCAGGCCGGACAGCCCTCGGGATTTTGGCGGTAAATCGGCCCGTGCCACTGTAGGGCTTTTTGCAAAATTTCGGACTCACGGCCAGTGGGTTCATACGATTGTTTGCAGGCTTTGCATGCCCGGCGCATCAGGCGTTGCGCGCACACACACACGAGCGCCGCCGACACCATGAACGGTTCGACGCCCATTTCCGTCAATCGCGCCACCGTCGAAGGCGCATCATTGGTGTGCAGGGTCGAAAAAAGCATGTGGCCGGTGAGCGCGGCCTCAACCGCGATACCCGCGGTTTCCGGATCACGAATTTCGCCCACGAGGATGATGTCCGGATCCTGGCGCAAAAACGCGCGGAGCGCGGAGGCAAAGGTCAGGCCGATTTTTCGGTGCATCTGCATCTGGCAGAGGCCTGGCAGGGTGTATTCAATCGGGTCTTCAGCGGTTCGGATGACGATGTCCGGCGTATTAATTTCATTGAGCGCGGAATAAAGCGTCATGGACTTGCCTGAGCCTGTCGGCCCGCAATGGAGCACCATGCCGAAGGGCCGCTGGATCAGGCCGCGATAGAGTGCGAGGTTCTCCGGCTCGAAGCCGAGCGCCGGCAGCGGCAGTGTAGACTTCTGCTTGTCGAGAATACGCATGACCACGCCCTCGCCATGATTGAGCGGCGAGGTCGAGACGCGCAGGTCGATATCGAGGTTCTTCCGGGTGAATTGCTTGAAAATGATGCGTCCGTCCTGCGGCAAACGTTTTTCCGAAATATCGAGGTTCGACATTACTTTCAGCCGCGCGATGAGCGCGCCGGAAACTTTCGCGGGGATGGTCAGCTTTTCATGACAGTTGCCGTCAATGCGCACGCGTACACGGGTGGATTTCTCGGACGGTTCGATATGAATGTCGCTTCCGCCGGAATAGTAGGCGTCCTCAATGATGCGGTTGGCGAGTTGGATGACCGGCGCGGATTCCTCGTCCTCCAGCTCGCCCTCGGCCACCCCGCCCTCCTCAAATTCGCCCTCCATGCCCAGTGCCTCCACCACGTCGCCAAAGCCCACAGAAGTCTGCTGCTCTTTTTTATCCTCCAAAAGCTCCATCAACTCCGCCTCAAGCGCCAGTAGCATGGAGACTTTTTGCTTCGTGATATCCGTAATCTTCTGCGTGATTTGGGAACTGAACGGATTGGCCAGCGCGACGACGAAGTATGGCCCCACCGAACCGACGGGGAGCACCTTGTGTTCGCGGCAAAAATCGCGGTCGAGCTTTTGGAAGGTCAGTTCATCGACCGAAAAATTCCGCACCTGAAACGGGCTGAGACCGAACGCGCGGCTGCGCGCCGTAAGCAACGCAAAGTCGGTGACCTTATATTCCGTTTGGAGCAGCTTGCCCAATAACTCGCCGGACATGTCTTCGCGCGAATTGAGCAATGTCGCGGCCTGCGCCTCGGTCAGCTTGCCGAGGGTTTTGAGGCCGTTGACAACGGCGGCCTGGATACGGGCGAGTGCCATGAGGGAAATTGGGTGTTATGAACCAAAAAGCCGACGATGATCTCTGGCGGGGGAGAGTCCCAAGTTTAGGCATTGCCTCCGCGCTGGCGAAGCAATTCTGCAATCTCCCGGCGGGCTTGATCATTCTCCAAATTTGCCATGTCCTAAGGTGTGGGGCCTCCAAATCCCATCCTCAGCCCGGCACCAAATCCATATACAGCAATCCCAGATCGTCCAGCTCGCTGGATTTGGGGAGCAAGGCGGGGTCGAGCTTGAGACTTTGCAGCACGGCAAACGGGGTGGTGCCAGTGCGGCGGGCGGTGTCCTCCAAAAATTCGCGCTGGCGTTGGAGCAAATATCCGCCCAAGCCCGCCGGTTCGGCGTTCGTGTGCCCGAGCAACTCCGCGGCCTGCAAACCCGTGAGTGGGCCGTCGCGTTCCGTCGCCGCAATGCGGCGGGCAACATCCACCACCTCGGCATAATTTCCCGGCCAGGAATGGGCGAGCAGCACCGCCACCGCCGCCGGGGTCAGGCGCGAACGCATCGGGTTCTCCTCGCGACCGGCAAAAAGCTCGAGGTGCAGCTTCAAATAAGTGGCGAGGTCGGGCAACCGATCGCGCAAGGGCGGCAACACCACGAGGTGTTTTTTGACGAGATTGAAAATCTCCGGGCTAGTCTCGGGGAGCAATTGCGGGTAGCGCGTAACATCAAGATAGAAGACCCAGGACACCTCGCGCCCGTTGGGGAGAAATTTCGGGTCCGCGGCGAGGAGCTTCTGCAACAGTTCAATCTGGCTGTGCGTGGCCTCGCCAAAATCCGTCACGGCCACGAGTTTGCTAACCTGGTTCTGCCCGGGCAGCTCGCGGATGGTTTGCAAAACTTCCAACGATTCAATCTGGCTGATGGAAAATTGATGGATCGGGAGATTGGCAAACCCGAACCAGACCGAAAGCTCGCAAGTCACCAGTTCCGTCTCGGCACCGGGCTGCGCGCCGACAAAGAGGTAGCGGTCTACGCGGGAAGCATCCCACAGTTGCTGCGCAAAGAGGCGGGCGGCATCGGTCCCTTCGGCGAGGTGCTTGAGCGCCGGATATTCGTTCAACGGCCCCTTGACCGCATTGTCGAGGATCGCGATGGCGCTGGTGCGCTCCTCATCCGTCATGGGCTGGACAAAGCGCCGCACGTGGTTGATGAATGCTTTGATATCGAGCGGTTTTTCCAGCACCAACGTCACGTCCATGTTGGCGACTTTAACCAATTCCGGCGTGTTCATCAGGCCCGAGACCATGATAATGGGCAAATTGGGCAGGCGGGAGCGGGCACGCTCCATAAAGTCCGCCCCATCCATGACCGGCATCTTGTAATCCGCCACGACTAGGCTGTATTCCTCGGCATCCAGCGCCTTGAGTGCATCCAGCGGGCGGGTGACCATCTCCGCGCTGAAGCCCTCCTGCACCAGCAGGTCGCGCAGCATTTCGGCGTAATTCTGTTCGTCGTCAAGAACTAGGATTTTTCCGGCCATGGGATATTTAAAATTTATACGAGGGTTTGAATTCTACCGGAACTGGCGTCCGTAACGCAATCTTCTCCGTAATAAATTTTCCCCTACCCCTTCTGATGGAAAGACCCTTGATCGCGAAAAAAATTTGTGAAAAAACCACCAATCAGCTTGCGCCCACCCTGGCTTAAGCGGCAACCTGAGCGGGTATGATACGCTGCGTGATGCGTTGGCTCCTCCTTGTCGGTCTATTATTAGCCGGCTGCGTTGCCCCCCATTCCCCCAAAGCCACGAATCTCGAAAAATCCAAACTCGAAGCCGCGGATTGGGCCCGTCTGCTGTCCTACCAAGGAACCTTGACCGCGGAAGAGTGGCGTACCGCGCTCGACCAGCGATTTGCCCCGAACGGCGCGGCCAAGGGCTATGTTGAAATCGCCCCCGATGGAACATCGCTCGACATTCTTCCCCGCATGGAAGAACGAACGCCAGTTGCCACATTTTTTCAATTGCAGGCCCGCCCGCCAAATACTCCTCGGCCATTCCCACCAGCGGGTGCGCGCTATTGGCGGTCTTTGGCCGAGCTTGGGTCAGCGACACCGGAGCACCCTCTGGCGGGCCTGCGCATTGCGCTCGATCCCGGTCACCTCGGCGGCGAATGGGGGAAACTGGAAGCACGCTCGTTCAGTTTCAACGGCGACCCACCCGTGCAGGAAGGCGACCTTGCGTTGCATGTCGCCCAGTTGCTCGCTCCGCGCCTCGAAGCCCTCGGGGCCGAGGTCAGCTTCGTGCGCGACCGGCCTGGCCCGCTGACCGGCGAAAATATCGCGGATGTTCACCCCGCCAATTTCGCCGCAATGGAGGTTTTTCTGAATACGGAAATCCACGCCCGCGCCCAGCGAGTCAACGAGGTCTTGAAACCCGACCTCGTGCTTTGCCTTCACCTCGACGCCGTGGACTGGCCCGACCCGAAGAACCCCGCGCTGGTGAGCATACCGCAGCACTTCCACATCATGATTAACGGCTCGTACTCCGCGGCGGAAATCGCCAATGACGCCCAGCGCGAGGCCATGGTTGAACGCATAACCAGCGGCACTGCGGACGAGGAACTGGCCATCGGGCAAGCGATGGTCGCAGGCGCTGCGCCGATTTTCGGCTTGCCCGCTTCGCATTACTCGCTGCCTACCGGTGTGCCACTGGGCGGCAATGGTTACCTCTGGGGCCGCAATGTCCTCGCCGACCGGCTCTATCGCTGCCCAGTGATTTTCCTCGAGCCGTATGTGGCCAATAGCGTCGAAGGATATGCGCGCATCCAGGCCGGTGAATACGACGGTACCCGCGACTTCAACGGCGTCGCGCATAAAAATATTTTTGTCGAATACGGCGACGCGGTGGTGGCGGGGCTGGTTAAGTATTACGGTAATCGACCTTTGACAGTCCCTGCTCAGCCTTGAAAGCAAGATACTGACTAATGCACAAACGGAATCTCCCCTCCGTGAACCGGCGAGGCGGGAGTGATTTCCGGCGGGTGAATTGAAATTTTAGGCTGCCATTTCAACCAGTCTTTTTCACCTTGGTCTAAAAGGGTAAATTGCGCGCCATCCGCCGCAGGTGGTGCAAGTTCACCTTCGGGTGTCGCAAAGGCAATCCCGCCCACGACCAGCGACTCGATGGAGGTCGTGTTAATCTCGGCGCCAAACAATCCCACTTTCAGGGAGAGACCGCCGGCATTCCAGAATTTGGTGTTGGTCCGCACCAAATCGACGTAAGGAGTATAAATCCGGATGCGTACCAGCACCCGGGTTGAATCGTCACTGAGCTGGCTGGTTTCCACCGCGCCAACTTTCATTTCCCGGAAGTAAACGGGAGCTCCGGTAGTAATCCCTCCCAGTCGGTCGCTTTGCAGCACGAAAGCCCGTCCCTCCTCTTTGTTTTGTGTCGGCGGGGGTTCGCCCATCCCCTTAAAATCTGTTATTGGTGATCCGCTGCCTGGCTTGATCGCTAGATAGGCCCCCGAGACCAGTGTGTCCAGTCCGCGTACACCCGAAAAATCGATTTGCGGATGCACGATCCAGAATTGCGCGCCTTCACAAGCTAGGGCGGCGGCGTCCTTGCTCAACCGCACCTGCACAACCACTGCATTCAAATCGTTTTTCAATCCGACGCTTTGCACCTCACCAACGGCCACCCCTTTGTATTCGAGGATGGTTTTGCCCGCTTCCACTCCCGAAGCATCGGCAAACTCGATGGTGATTTCCGGGCCGTGATCGAGATACTCACGAACAACCATCCACCCGCCGATGATAAGCGCCAACAGCGGCACGACCCAAACCAAGGGCAATGCAGTGGCGCGGGAAACTTTGGGATTATCCAGGGATTTCATTTTGAAGATGGTTGGGGAGTATTGGACGCAGGCGAGCCCCAGAGGATGCGGGGATCGAACGCCTCGTTGGCCAGCACCGTCAAAACCACGACTGCCGCGAAGGCGATTATGCCACTGCGTGGCTCAACTTTGGCGAAAACCCCGAATTGCACCACGCCGGACAGGAATGCGACGAGGAACACATCCAGCATCGACCAGCGACCGATGACACTCAGTACCACATACAGACGAGTCAGGCGGCGGGCATGGGCGCCAGGGCCTTGGCGGGCCGCAAATATCAACCACGCCAGGCTCGCGAGTTTGAAAATCGGGATAAAAATGCTCGCGATGAATACGATCACACCGAGACTCCACCAACCCTGCCGGCAAAGCCCGACAATGCCGCTGAAGATGGTATCGGTGCGGATCCTCCCGGCATTTTGGGTATAGATGATTGGCAGCATGTTTGCCGGTATCAGCATGATGGCCGCCGCCAGCGCCAGTGAAGCAGCGAGCGTAATATTTGCGGAATTGGAAAATGATTTCAAAGGTTTCATGGGACGTCGCAAGTTTGCCGTGGTAACTGCGCTCACGGCAGGCAATCCAAATCAAAGCCGCGCCAAGCCAGCATTGTCATCATCGCCAAAGCCGCATAACACCAAAACCCCGGCCCCAGCACCACCTGGACGACATGCCCCATCTTGGCCAAAGCGATGAGCACAGCGAGAACCTGAACCTCGGGAATGGACCAATAGGCTACCACCCGCACCGCCTGCGCCAAGCGTTGCGCGTGGACGGACTTCCACCCCCGCCAATCCGACACAAACAGTCCAACTAGAGTCATTAGTAGTAACATCGGCGCCAAGCCGCCACACAACAACACCCAGACGGCCAATCCGTGCATGCCATCTGCCCAAAGGGTCCTCACTCCGGTAAAAAGAAAACTTACCTGTATACTGCCCAGTTTCCGCACCGTAATGAACGGCAGCAAAAATGACGGTAGCACCAGTAATAGACCCGTAACTGCGAACGCAAACGTGGCGTCGCGGCCAAACCAGCCCTTTTTTGCCAGAACCGAATCACACCGCATACAACGGGCGGTTTCCCCCCGGCATAATAGCGGCGACCGATGCTCATGCCCGCATTTACGGCAAACAAGGTGATTAACTTGAGCACCCCATTCGTCATCAGTGGATTCGTAATGAATTTTTGGACTCATTTTTAAAATTGGCGGAATGATTTTTGAGCGTAATCCGCCGCGCTACCATGGGTGCGGCTCAACGCCAGCCGCCACGAATAAACACATGCGCGCCATTGCGGTAAACATAGCGTGGCCCAACCCAAACCATGCCGGGGCGGGGCGGACGGTCCCAATGGCCAGCCGACCAGACCCACCGACCTTCCCACATCCATACTCCGGGGATCCAGATAAAGTCCACCCCCGGTGATGTCGTAACCACTTCGGTCATCGGCTCCGGTGGGGCCGTATCTGCCACGACTTCCGAGCCTACAGTATACTGCCCTTCCACGACAACCGGGGCAGGCTGGGCCACAACCACAGGCGGCCCGACGACCACGACGCGCCGGGGCGGACCTTCGACGACGCAACCGCTCAATAACAGCGCGCAAAGCCCCACCCACCCCAGTGACGAAGTTCCAAACCGGAGTGAAAAATTATTATTATCGTGAATTAAAAAATGTTTTGAGTTTATTTTCATGACACCACCTCTTGGTACGGGTTGAAAAAACGGCCGGGCTTTAAAAAACGCAAACCGCAGAAATATGTCCTATGAACACACTACCACCTTTTCCCCTGTTGGATAAAATTTTACGAAATATTCGCAGTTATAAATGGTGTGTTTTAACGGAGTTTTAATCCCGTGCGCCAGCATGGATAAAAACTTCCCCACTTGAGAAAGCACCGCTTTCCATCGCGATAGGCACTTGACTTTGGCGGGTTTCTGTATGTTTTTGGTGGGGATGAATATGCGCCAATCCTTCCTTCCTTTTCTAGTTGTGCTCACGCTGGCCACCGCCGGATGCTCGTCCGAAGTGGCAGTCAGCCCCAAGGGCAGCACCATCGCCAACTTTAAACGCAATCCCGTCACCCAAAACCTGACGATGTCGGGCGATCTCAAGGGCGACCCCAAATCCGCCTTTGACGCCGCCTGCCGCGCTCTCGATGGCTTGGACTACTACCGGGTCGGACAGAACAACGACAAGACCGCCGTCTATGCCCGTGGCCCGCTGGACGTATATATCGAAGTTGATTTCGGCGCTTCCAAGGTCGCCGGTGATGTGTTGGTTTCCGTCTCGATGAGTTCCGGCAGCCTGCCCGACACCCAAGCCATCTTCTCCGCCATCATGGATCAGCTGTCGAACCCAAGCACACCCTCTGGCTTCCGGAATCGCTAAAACGGTCAATTCCACGGATTGACAGCAGGCCATTTGTGGCCTAAAGTCCCGTATATGAAGGTTATCCGAGCCAAGAGCGCCGGCTTTTGCTGGGGCGTAGAACGTGCCATTGATATTGCGCGTGAATTCGCCGTCAAGTCCAACCGTCAGGTCTATACCGACGGCCCGCTCATCCATAATCGCCAGATGATGGAAAAGCTCCTTGCCGATGGCATCAACGAAGTCGGCGATTACCAGAGCAAGTCGGACATCTCCTTTGAAGATGAAAAGAAGAAAAACGCCGTCATGGTCGTCCGCGCCCACGGCATATCGCCTGAGCGCCGCGGGTATTTGAAAAACCTCGGCATGGAATTCAAGGACGCCACCTGCCCGGACGTCGGCATTATCGCCGGTAAAATCCGCATCCACGCCAAGAAGGGCTACACCACCGTCATTTTCGGCGATCCGAAGCACCCCGAAGTCATCGGCCTCATGGGCTACACCGAGGGCCTCGGCCATGTCATCAAAACCAAGGATGATATCGACGCCCTCCCACCGCTGGGCGAAAAGGTGTGCATGGTCTCCCAGTCCACGATGTTCACGGACGAATTTGAGCGCCTGTCTGAATATTTGAAGGAGAAATATCCTGGCGCGTTGGTGTTCGACACGATTTGTGGCGCGACCAAGGAACGCCAGAGCGACGTGCTCGTCCTCGCCCAGGAAGGCGCACAAGCCATTGTTGTCATCGGCGGTCGTCACTCGGCCAACACCGTGAAGCTCGCGGCCCTCGTCGAAAAACAGGGCCTCCCCTGCTTCCACGTCGAGACTGCCGCCGAGTTGGACCTCGAACAATTGCGCAAGTATTCGGTCGTCGGTGTCACCGCTGGCGCTTCGACTCCGGGCTTCCTGATTGAGGAAGTCTGCCAGCAACTCGGGGAACTCAGCGCTGCGGTGTCGGCGTGATCAATTTTCAGTCAGTTGGTCTTGGTGATAGTATCCTTCCAGAAATCCTCCAAAGAATTCCGTCAAGGCTGTTGGATTCGGGAAATCCATCGATCTTGAATTCCTGAAAGTAATCGCCATTTTGCACCAAAACCGTTACTTCACTATCCAATTTTGCCTGGACGAAGAAATGTCCATTGCTGTCTGCTTTCGCCACAGCGTCTATTCCAAGATTTTCCGATGGAGGAAAATGGTAAGGGTTTACTTTTCTTCCAGAAATGAAAGAAATTCTGGCCCCAGATAGTGGTTCGCCCGTTGCGTCGATTAAAATTGTTCCGGAAATTGTCCTGGTCGGCGGGTCGTCCGAATAGAAATTGCAGCCCGAAGCAAGTAATGCCGTCCACAATAAAAGCAGGGAAGCTATACGATTCATCGCCCCTCCGTTTAACTCATTTTATTGAGATAAACAAATAACTGTTTCAATGCTCGGCCACGGTGGCTGATTTTGTTTTTCACGTCGTCGCCCAGTTCGGCGAATGTTTTATCAAATCCATCGGGAAAGAACACCGGGTCGTAGCCAAAGCCGCCGCCACCCGCCAGCGTGCGCCCGATGCGCCCGCGACACTCGCCTTCGAAAATTTTCTCCTCACCGCCGGGGCCTAGCAGCGCCAATACACAGACAAACCGGGCCGAGCGCGACTCATCGGGGATGATTTCCAAGGTGCGCAAAAGTTTCTCGGTGTTCGCGCCGTCCTTGGCCCCCGCACCGGCATAGCGCGCGGAATACACTCCCGGCGCGCCGCCGAGGGCTTGCACTTCCAAGCCGCTGTCATCCGCAAGCACCCAGACGCCTTTCGGCGCGAGTTTTTGCAGCGCCCGCGCCTTGAGCATGGCATTGCCCGAAAAAGTCCCGGCATTTTCCTCCACCGGCGGCATCCCGCCCAGCTCCGCCGCGCCTGCGATCGTCCACGGCAGCGCCGCCGCCGCAAACATCTGCTGGAATTCCTGCAGTTTGTGCGCATTGCCGGTGGCGAGAAATATTTGCGTGGAAGTTTTCAATTTTTGGTTTGGGGATATTCGATAAATCCGCGCAGCAATTGGTCATCGCCCAGGCTCGCGTGGCGCACGTCTTTAAGCGTGAACGCATCGGCTAGGCGCGGGCGCGGCGGGCCAGTAAATACCGGCGCAGCTTCCGCATCCGCCAAAAACTTCGGCGCGCGATACGCGAAGAGGTAATCCAGCTCGTCCGCCTGCAAAAATGCGCTCAGCAATTTTGGGCCGCCTTCGATAAGCAGTCCACTCAAACCCGCCTCGGCGCATTTTTGGCGGAGCCCCGCAAACCAAGCGGCATCGTTTTTTGCGGGCAAGGTCCATACGGCCACACCTTGATTTTCCAAAATCGCGTACTTGGATTTCTCCACCAACGCGCCGGTGACAACAATCGTGCGCGCGCGGTGGGCATCGACATACACCTGCGGCAATTTTTCCGTCACCGTGCGCAAGGTGCGGTCGAATATCAAACGCACCGGGCACCATTCCGCTTTGCCGTTGCGGCTGGTGAGCTGCGGATCGTCTGCCAGCACCGTGCCCGCGCCAACACCAATTGCGGTGAAAAGCCGCCGCCAATGCATCGCATCGCGTCGCGCCGTTGGGCCGGTAATCCACTTGCTCTGCCCCGTGCGCGTGGCCATGCGACCATCCAAAGTTGTCGCTATCTTCCCGGCAAAAAGCGCGCGCCCAGTGGTGATGTGATGATTGAAAATCAAATTCAAGTCGGCGCATTCCTCCGCGAGAATTCCTTCCACAACCTCAACCCCCGCCGCGCGCAATTGCGCAAATCCTTGTCCTTGATGTTGGGGATTCGGATCGGTCGCGCCCACGACCACGTGTTTGATGCCCGCGCGAATAACGGCCTCGGTGCATGGCGGGGTGCGGCCCGTCGTGCAGCAAGGCTCTAGCGTCACATATAATGTCGCACCCGGCGCAGGAGCGCGGCCAAGATTGCGCAGCGCCATCATCTCGGCATGCGGCTCGCCCGCGCGCGCGTGGTAGCCATCGGCGACCACGCGGCCATTTTCCACCAGTACCGCGCCGACCATCGGGTTCGGATGCGTCTCGCCCCAGCCGCGGCGGGCGGCTTCGAGGGCGCGGCGCATAAAGCCCGCATAGCGGTCGTTGTTCATGATGGGGCTATAAACGATTTTTCAGCCGCGTACAAACGGGTTCGTCGCACGTTCGCGGGCCACGGTCGTCTTCGGGCCATGGCCGGGATAAATGACCGTATTGTCCGGCAGCGTGTAAATTTGCGTGCGGATGGAGTTCCCGAGTTGCGCGCCGTCGCCATCGGGCAAATCCGTGCGACCCACCGAGCCGGCAAATAGCGCATCGCCGACAAACGCGGCCTTTGCCTGGGCATTGTAAAAGAGCACATTTCCCGGCGCGTGGCCGGGCACATGACGCACTTCAAATTTCATCCCAGCGACTTCCAAAATTTTACCCGGAGTCAAAAAATGATCAATCTTTACTGGCTCGATTTCGATTCCCGGAATCATAAAGTCCTCCTGCATCATCGGGTTTTCAATCCATTCGCGGTCGGCAGCATGCGCATAGATCACCGCACCCGCCGCGCGACAGGCCGCGGCGTCGGCCATGTGATCCCAATGGCCATGGGTGAGCAGGAGCACGGTCAGCCGCAGTCCCTGTTGCTTAAGTGCCGGGGCAATCTCGGCCAGCGCGTCCGGCGGGGCGTCCACCAATACCGCCTCATCGCTACCCGGCGCGTGCAGCAGGTAAGCGTTCGTGCTCACCGGAGGAAGCGGGAAAATTTGAATCTGCATAGTCCACTAGGCTGGCCACGCCCCGCGCCCTCTGGCAACAGGAAACTTGGGCTAAGACGGGCGCAGTCTTGCTGCGCCCTCTGCGTCCCAGGAATTCTAGCTTCTAAAACCCCATTTTCGCTTTGCCCGGCGGGGCAAATCTCGCTTTGCTATACCCTTTGGCCGGGACGCTCCCGGCTTCCGCCCCATACTTTCCCTCTATGAAAAACATTCGCATCGCCGTCCTCCCGGGTGACGGCATCGGCCCCGAAGTCATGGCCGTCGCCCTGCAAGTTTTGCAGCAATCGGCCTCCCAGCACGGATTCTCGGTCGAACACTCGACGTGGGATGTCGGCGGCATCGCCATCGACAACCACGGCACCCCCCTGCCCGCCGCCACGCTCGACGCCTGCCGCGCTGCGGACGCCATTCTGTTCGGCTCCGTCGGCGGCCCGAAATGGGAAAAACTCCCCCCAAAAGACCAGCCGGAGCGCGGCGCATTGCTCCCCTTGCGCAAGGCCTTCAACCTTTTCGCGAACATCCGCCCCGGCTTGCTCTATCCGCAATTGGTCGATGCCTCGCCGCTCAAGCGCGAGCGCATCCCCAACGGCATCGACATCGTCTGCATCCGCGAGCTGACCGGCGGGCTTTATTTCGGCAAGCCCAAGGAGACCACCACCCTGCCCGACGGCGACGTGCAGGCCGTCGACACGATGGTTTACCGCCGCAGCGAGATCGAGCGCATCACCGCGACCGCCATCGCCGCTGCCCGCGCGCGGCGAAAAAAACTCTGCTCAGTCGACAAGGCCAACGTCCTCGAGACCTCCGTCCTCTGGCGCAAGACCGTCACCGCCTATGTCGCGCAGCACGCGCCCGACATCGAGCTCAGCCACATGTACGTCGACAATGCGGCGATGCAGCTCGTGCGCGACCCGAACCAGTTCGACGTGTTCGTGACCGAGAACATGTTCGGCGACATTTTGTCCGACGAGATGGCCGTCATCTGCGGATCCCTCG
>DATHOB010000089.1:0-6410 GCA_035485355.1 Opitutales bacterium
CATTACTTTGGAAAACATTGACCTAACACTCGACCGCTGGACCGCCTACCCCGGTGGAATGTTTGACAACCGCCCTACCACTGTGGGCATACCGCTCGAATCACACGGAACGCCCGCCTTTAGTATCCGCGAGGCAGACAAAGTTACGGTTACTCGCTGTCGCGCCAGTTGGGGTGCCCTTACGCCGGATTATTTCACCCATGCGCTCGAAGCCGAGGATGTCACCAGACTCAAGCTGCAAAAATTTATTGGCGATGCTGCGCATCCTCAGCAGGATGAAGCAATTCGGATTCACTAAACCGCAACCCCGCCATGATTTACGAAAATATCGATAGAATTCTCTGGCTGGGCATCATCGCCTACTGGATTATCACCTGGCAGGGCAACAAAAAAACGGTCCAAAGCGCCAATCCGCGCGGACGGCTGATTGGTTTTTTGTTTTTCATCGTGTTTGCCTATGCGCTGTATCACGCGGATGGCTGGCTGAAAACGCGCCTGCTGCCCGACAATGACACAATGCATTTGCTGGGTACTGTTTGCACCGCATCCGGCATTGCCTTCGCTATCTGGGCGCGCGTAACCCTGGGCCGGAACTGGAGCGCCAATCCAACTATCAAGGAAGGGCACGAGCTAATCACCCAAGGCCCCTACCGGTTCGTGCGTCATCCCATATACACCGGGTTATTGTTGGCCATGTTCGGCACATTCTTTCTGCAAAACGGGCTGCTGCGTGATCTGCTGTTTTGCCTCTTTATTGTTTTTGGACTGCGCACGAAATCACTCATCGAGGAAAAATTCATGTTCCAAACCTTTCCCCAATCCTACCCCGACTATTGCCGACGCACCAAAGCGATTATCCCTTATATTTGGTAAATGCGTGGTTCGCTGCGAGTAGGGTGAATTGAAAGACTGGTTTGGATGTTGAATGCCACCTTTCGTTCACATTAGCCTCTTCCACCCCTTCCCCGTTTTACCCATGAAACCTACCCCACTGTGCTTTGCTCTTTTTACCGGCGCATCCCTACTTGCCGCAGTATCGACATATGCGGCCCGCGGCGCGGCCGCCGCCCCGCCACCACCAGTAGAATTGAAATTTGATTTCAGTTCCGGCCCGGCGAAAGACGGCTTTACCCGCGTTGTGCCAGAAACCGCATATTCCACCGACACAGACTATGGCTACGAACCGGGCACACCGGTGACCGCAGGTGACAATGGCAACAATACCACTAGCGACCACCCCATATTGTTTTCCGCCAAAGTTCCCGAAGGCAATTATAACGTAACGGTGACTCTCGGCGATTCCGCGAATGCGACCACCACCACGATCAAAGCCGAATCAGGCCGGTTAATGGCAGAGAAAATCACCACCAACCCCGGCGAAATCGTCACCCGCACCTTCACCACTAACGTGCGGACGCCCCAATTACCGCCCGTGCCTGCAAACGCCCCTGGCGGCAACATCGTGCGCGAAGATCAATTCGACGCCGGCAACTCGCGCGATTGGGACGATAAACTGACCATCGAAATCAACAGCCCGCGCGCCGCCTTGCGCTCCATCGAAATTAGCCGTGTGAATGACGCTCCCACCATTTTTATCGCCGGGGATTCGACTGTTACCGACCGCGACGGCGGCGCTGATGTCAGTTGGGGCCAACTGCTTCCCCGTTTCTTCAAACCGGGAATCGCCGTGTCCAACCAAGCCCAGTCCGGTGAGACTTTGAAATCTTTCGCCAATGCGCTGCGACTCGACAAAATTTTGAGCCAGATGAAACGCGGCGATTACCTATTCATCCAGTTTGCCCATAATGACGAGAAATCCAGCTGGCCCCAAACTTATGTCGAGGCAAGCACCACCTTCAAGGCCTACCTCAATGTTTATATTGCCGAAGCCCGTTTGCGCGGCGCCACGCCCGTGCTGGTCACGGCGATGAATCGGATTAGCTTTAATGGTGCAGGCCAAAACACCAATTCCCATGGTGGTTATCCCGACGCCATGCGCCAATTGGCCAAAGAAGACAACGTAGCCCTGATTGACCTCAATGCCATGAGCGAAAGTTTTTACGACACCATGGGCCCAGCCGCAAAAGCAGAAATATCCGCCGATGGCACCCATACCGTTCTCTATGGCGGGTATGAACTGACGAAATGTGTCGTCATGGGCATAAAACAAAACATTCCCGACCTCGCCAAATATATCGTGGACGATTTCACCGATTTTGACCCCGCTCATCCCGATCCGTTTGCCAGTTTCGACCTCACCGCCAGCTTCGCCGGCGGCGGGGCCAAGGCAAGTGCCGGGGCCGCTGCAAGTGGCAGCGGTGGACGGCGTGGTGGACGGGCCGGCCAAGGCGGAGCCGCTGGCGCAAATTCACCTGCGGCCAGCACCAGCGCAACCACAGGTGTACCCGCTGGCGACCCCGGCCCCGGGCCGCTATAAACCCCGCACTCATCTGCGAGTGGATTCTTTTACCCCCATGAAAACTCTCGCCCTCATCCTGCTGCCGCTTCTGGCAGTTTGCCCAGCGACCGCGCAAGATAAACCTTGGCAAAAATTGTCCGACCCGACGGCGGCGGAAATCGCGGCCAATTTTTCCACTCCTCCGCCGGTTTATAGTTCCCAAGTTGCCTGCGGCTTGGGCGCCAATCCCACCGCCGAAGCCGTCGGTCGCGGTTTGGACAAGTTGCTCGCCATGAACATCCATGTGGCGTACATCATGCCGGGAGCCAGCACGAGCGCGCACTACCTCGACCCGGGCTATTTTGACGCGGTGAAAGTGGTCGTCGCCGAAGCCAAAAAGCGCGGCATGTATTTATGGTTTGATGACGAAGGCGGCTACCCCACTGGCTTTGCGGGCGGCAAATTTACCCTCGAACGCCCCGACCTGACTATGAAGGCGCTGAGCAGTTATGAGCGCGTGGCGGTTAATGGCGGCCAGACCTTCTCCCGGCAACTGGACGATAAAACAATTTGCGTCACCGCCTACAATACCGA
This sequence comes from Opitutales bacterium, assembly GCA_035485355.1. Lineage (GTDB taxonomy): Bacteria > Verrucomicrobiota > Verrucomicrobiia > Opitutales > JABDGR01 > JABDGR01. Next base: position 2,993 of record DATHOB010000089.1, read on the forward strand.
CACCGGTGCTGCGCAAATTCTCGAACCCCAAAATGGCCAAATTAACTGGACGGCCCCTGTAGGCAACTGGACGGTGGCCCTACCCCATTGGGCGTATAAATCCGGGCCCACCCGCTCGGCCAACAATGGCACGGGCGCAAAGGACAATACGCATGCGTTAATGGACTTCCTCGACCCCGCGGCGGACCAACAATTCCTCCAGTGGGTCTTCGACCCCTATCAACAAGCCGCCGGTGACGATCTCGGCAAAACGCTGCTCGGTTTTCGTGGTGATGAACCGGCGTTTGGCTTCAATCCGTGGACGCCCAATTTCCCTGCGGAATTCCAAAAACGCAAAGGTTACGACATCCGGCCCTACCTGCCCGCGATTTCCGCCATCACCATTGGCGGTCGCGGTGGCGCCCAACCTGCCAATCTTGATGTCGCGCACCGCGCTTATGCGGACTACTGCGATGTTTGGTCGGATTTGTTTGGGCAAAACTTCTTTGGCGCGGAAGCCAAGTGGTGCGCAGATCACGGCATGGAAATGCAGATGCATATCGAGCACGAGGAGATTTTGCCCCAGCTAGCCAACGCCGATGGTGATTTCTTCAAATGCATGACCGTGATGCAAGTCCCTGGCATTGATGTCATCTGGCACCAAGTGTGGCACGATGTCACCGCGGATTTTCCCAAACTCGCATCTTCCGCCGCGCATTTGGGCGGCCACCCGCAAGCGATGAGCGAATCATTTGCGGCCATGAGCGGCAACTACCCGACCCCCAATCTTGGCGAAGCCAAGTGGATTCTCGACCACCAGATGGTGCTGGGCGTCAACCATTTTGAATATATGTCGATGGGGCTAACCGGAGGCGGGGGTGGCGGCGCCAATGCCGTACCCGCGCCAGCGGACGCGCCCATGCCCGATATGACCCCCGGCGCGGCTACCGGCAACTATCGTTACCTGACGGACCCTTTCTTTCCCCGCGTTGTCGCCTACGTCAATCGCATCACCTATGTCCTCGCTCAAGGCCGGCCCGCCGCACAAATCGGCGTGTATATACCGTCGAGCAGTTTTTGGTTCAATGACAACCAGGCTAACACTGATTTTCTCGACATCGTTCACCAATTGCTGCAACACCAACGCGATGTCGATTTTGTGGATGATGGAGCGCTATCAACTACGTTAAAACGGGAAGGCAATTCCCTCATCAACGCCAGCGGCCAGGCTTACCGCGCCATCATCGTGCCGCGGATGGATGCGATTTCCCAAGCCGCGCTCGACAAATTGCGCGCATTTGCCCAAGCCGGCGGCAAAGTTGTTTTTCTCGGCCATGCCCCAAAGTTGGTCGTGGACAAAACCTTCATCTCCGCCACCGGCCCGGCTGATATTTCGTGGGCGATTTTTCAGGATCAGGTTGAAGTCACTCCCGACCTGCTGGCCAAGTTACCCGCCCCGGATGTTGCCGTCGATCAACCAAGCCCATGGCTGAAATACAATCATCGGCGCCTTAAGGACGCCGATGTTTATTTCTTCTTCAACGAAGGCGGCAACCCGCTTGACCTCAAGGCCACCGTTGACGCGTATCTCGCCCCGCAGCCAGCATACGTAAATCTTCCCGCACGGTATGCGCAAGTGTGGGACGGCATGACCGGAAAAATCGAACCACTCCCCGGCACAGTATTCGCCAGCGGAAAATGCGTGCTACCGTTAAAGCTCGGCCCGTGGGAAACAAAACTCATCGTCGTCTACACCAATCCCCCGCCAGCAACCAAAGCTACCTCGGCAAATTAACGCACCAGGGTCGCCGCCATCAGGCCGATGACGACATCATTGGCCAGTGTGCGCACGGTGAGGGATTTTAATTCTTTTTTGGGATCCAGCGGCAGGTCGAGCACGTTGGCATCGCCGCCGCTGCGAAATTTGCCCCCGCGCCCCTTGAATTCCTGCACATCCAACGTGCGCTCGGTGCCATTGCCCAAGTCCACGCGTGGTGGAATCGGCTCCGGTCGGGCAAAGGCGAAATCGTCAATGAAGTAATCCTGGTCAATGGGCCACCATGTTGATGGATTTTCCAAGGCCAGTCGGATCACCGAACCATCAGCATAGTTGACAATAACTTCGCCATTATCCATCCGGCTTTGCATGGGGTTGGTCGAACCCGCCATCAAAAGATAAATATGCTGCGCGCGACCCGAAAGTGGCACAACCGCCGCATGCGGGTAATTATCCCACTGCGATGTAAACAGAATATTTTTGGCGGTTGGGTCGCCCGGGGTGTGGAACGGCACGCCTTGCTGCGGCAGCGTGAAGGTGTCGTTGTTTTGGGCCGCAACCGTGCGCAGGCCGTTGTCATTGACATTGAAGGTGACCGTGAAATTGGTCCAAGTGCCGTAGCCTTGCAAGGGGATGGACAGCGAGGGGAAGGGCGAGCGCGGCGTCAAATACTGGTTCTTGAAAATTTGCGTCACGCTGTCGTTGAACGCGTCCGCCAGATTCACCGGCTCGAATTTCGTCTTTGCCGGGTCGGCGGCGAGCTTCCAATTGATGACGATGCCATCCACCTTTTGGCCACCACCCATATCCACCATGACATGGTTGGCGCCGGGCAGCGCGGCGGGAATCACCAGCGGGGCGGATTCGCCCATCGCCGGAATCGCCAGCGGCATTTTCATATCATCATCTCCCTCGCAATGCACAATCACATTGCCGGAATAAGCCGTGGAATTATTATTGCGCAAAGTAAAGGTGAGATTGCCCCCCTCCTGTGTTTCCGCCGGAATCAGTTCCAGCGCCGGGCGAATTTCAAACGACTGCGGCGCGAACCAAGTCAACGCACCCTGCTGGAGCTTGAGAAATGCCGTGTGAAAACCCGGCGCGCCAACGGCGGTTACGGTCACCGCGGTGGAGTTTGCGCCAAAATTATTGATCGCTCCCTGAGGGTCATTGATTTCGCGAACATGCGCCAGACCGAGCGGTATTACCATATCGCGGCCCTGCACTGCCACTAACGGCGTGGTGGGTGTTGCGGGCACATCACCGATCCAAACAATCCGGATGTCGTAATGCTCCGCCGGAGCGCAAGTGATTTCGATGCGCGGAGTCTGCACCGAATCGTCCAATGCCTTGAACCCTGCCGGTTGACCGTTGACCGTGATGCTGGCGATATCCGACCGCCGGGCGACTGCTTGCAAGCGCAGCTTCAGTGACTGGGGAAACCGAAGTGTGACTGAGTAATCCTCGGCATAACCAGGAATTTGGGTCACTGTTTTATGGGGAATAACCGCCCCATGATCGATTCCAGTATCAACGCTGGTTACTACGGTGTGGGGAATTTGCACCACACCTTCCGCGCGGTAAGTATAATCCAAATAGGGATGATGAAATCCAGCGTGGTCCCACTCGGCCGGCAATCCTGGGCGTAATACGACCTCTCCG